>JAPPFO010000134.1:0-15114 GCA_028875175.1 Chloroflexota bacterium
TTGATAGCCGAACATCGAGTAGTAGATGTAAAAGGGAATCATTGGCAGGCCGTGGGTGGCATACGCCGTTCCCGCCGCGATAAAGGACGAGAGAGAGCCCGCTTCGGTGATCCCTTCTTCAAGAATCTGTCCGTCCGTAGACTCCTTGTAGAAGAGCAAGGTGTCGGAGTCGACGGGCTCGTAGAGTTGGCCCACGTGCGAGTAAATGCCGACCTGCCGAAATAGCGCCTCCATCCCGAAGGTCCGCGCCTCGTCCGGGACGATCGGCACGATCAGGCGTCCGATTTCGGGGTCCCGCAGCAGCTTGGCCAGCAACCGCACGAACACCATGGTCGTTGAGGCCTGCCGCTGTGCCGTACCGGTCGAAAACTCGGCGTACGCGTCGTTGCTCGGGGGTGAAATCGGGTTGTAGGACGGGGCTCGAGTGGGCAGGTGCCCACCCATCGCCCGCACCCGCTCGGCGACGTAGCGACCCTCCACGCTGTCGCGGGGCGGCCGGTACAACGGCGCATTGATGACCTCGTCGTCCGAGAGCGGAATGCGAAAGCGATCGCGGAAGGAGAGAAGCTCGTCCAGGTTGAGTTTCTTCTGCTGGTGCGTAATGTTCCGGCCTTCGCCGGCCTCGCCCAGCCCGTACCCCTTAATGGTGCGGGCGAGGACGATGGTCGGCGCGCCCTTGTGTCGAACGGCGGCGTGATAGGCCGCATAAACCTTGATCGGATCGTGGCCACCCAGCCGCATGCGCCAGAGTTCGTCGTCGCTGCGGTCGGCCACCATGGCCAGCAGGCGCGGATCCACGCCGTAAAAGTTCTCTCGGATATAGGCGCCGCCGGCAACTGAGTACTTCTGGTACTCGCCGTCTACGACCTCAGTCGCTCGCTTGGCCAGGATCCCGTCGGTGTCGTTGACGAACAGTTCGTCGTAGTCACTGCCCCACAGCACCTTGATGACGTTCCAACCGGCTCCGCGGAATAGGCCCTCGAGTTCCTGCACCACGCTGCCGTTTCCACGCACTGGCCCGTCCAGGCGCTGCAGGTTGCAGTTCAGGACCCAGGTCAGATTGTCCAGATTCTCGCGAGCCGCCAGCGAGATCGCCCCGCTGGCCTCCGGTGAGTCAAACTCTCCGTCGCCCAGGAAGGCCCACACGCGGCGACCGGTATCCGGGCGCAGGCCGCGGTCGGCCAGGTATTGCATGAATCGGGCCTGGTAAATGGACATAAGCGGCCCAAGGCCCATTGAAACGGTTGGGTACTGCCAGAAGTCGGGCATGAGCCACGGATGGGGATACGACGACAGGCCGCCGCCTTCCGCCATTTCCCGCCGGAAGTTATGAAGCTGCGCGGGAGGCAGCCGCCACTCCACGTAGGCGCGCGAGTACATTCCCGGCGAGGCGTGCCCCTGGAAGTAGACGATGTCGGCGCCGTCCGGGTGATTGGGCCCCCGGAAGAAGTGGTTGAAGCCGACCTCATACAACGTGGCCGCCGACGCGTACGTGGAAATGTGGCCGCCGATGCCGTCCGACTTGCCGTTGGCCTCCACCACCATCGCCATCGCATTCCAGCGAATGACGCTCTTGATGGTTCGCTCGATGTCCCGATCGCCCGGATAGTCGGGCTGCCGCTCAGGCGGAATGGTGTTGACGTACGGCGTTCGCGACGTGACCGGGAGCGAAACGCCGTCCCGCTGCGCATGGATCTGAAGCTCGCGCAGTAGACCGGTAACCCGTTCCGGTCCGCGCAGGACGTAGACGTCGTCGAGCGAATCCAGCCAGTCCTGGGTTTCCAGGGACTCGATCGCGGAGTCGTCAGCCTGTCCGTTGACGTCAATGGTTGCGATGTCGCCGCACCTCGCGCAGTCGATAGCCCGACCGATCCGAGCCTAGCGCCCCTGGCAGGAACTACGCACCGGTTTTCTTACCGTTCGCGCGTCAGCCTGGCTGCTTTGTCTCGGGCCGCGCGGGCCTGTTCTCCCGCATGGTACGAACTTCGCACCAGCGGTCCGGCTTCCACGTGGGCGAATCCGAGGCCACGCGCTTCGTCTGCCAGCTCATCGAACTCGTCGGGACTGTAGTAGCGGACGATCGGCAGGTGCTTGCGCGACGGTCGCAGGTATTGCCCGATGGTTAGCAGGTCGCAGTCATGGTCGCGCAGATCGGCCAGCGTCTTGGACAATTCGTCCCGCGACTCCCCGAGACCGACCATGATCCCGGACTTCGTAATCATGGTTGGGTCGAGCCCCTTCACCCGTTGCAGCAATTCCAGGGACTGGGTGTAGATCGCCTTGGGCCGCGCGCGCGGATAGAGCCGCGGCACCGTCTCAATGTTGTGATTCAGGACGACCGGCCTGGCCCGCACAACCGTCGCCAACGCGTCCCAGTTGCCCATGAAGTCGGGGATCAGAACTTCGACCTCCACGTTCGGCGTGCGATGTCGGATGGCCCGAATGCATCCGGCGAATATCGCCGCGCCGCCGTCCGCCTCGTCGTCCCGGTTAACGGAAGTAATCACGCAGTAATCCAGATCCATCTGCGCAACCGCCTGGGCCACACGGAAGGGCTCAAGCGGGTCTAGCGCACCGGGACGTCCCGACGTAACGGCGCAAAAGCCGCAAGCGCGTGTGCAGGTGTCGCCCAGGATCATGAACGTGGCCTCGCCGGCGTTCCAGCATTCGCCGATGTTCGGGCACCGGGCCTCTTCGCAGACGGTATGCAGGCGCTCGGACCGGACCAGGTCTCGCAAGCCTTCGAAGCGCTCGCCCCCGGGCACGCGCGCTCGTAGCCAGGACGGTCGGGCTACCCGAACCTCAGAGGCCACAAACGGGCTCCACCAATGGTGCCGCTGGCCGAACGTTGGCTTCGTAGGCTTCGCTAAAGGCGGCCACAGCCGCATCCAATACGCAGTCCATCGGCGGCGCATTCTCCAGCTCGCGAGCCATTGAGGTGACGCCCAACCCGTGAAGCCCGCAAGGCACGATGGCATTGAACCACGTCAGATCGTTCGTGACATTCAGGGCGGCGCCGTGCATCGTCGCGCCCCCGCGTATTGAGACGCCGATGGCCGCAATCTTTCGCGAACCAATCCAGACCCCCGGTCGTCCCTTGACTGCCCGCCCACGCAGACCGAAGGCCGTCAGCGTGTCGAGGACCGTGCGTTCGAGGCAACGGACGTGGTCGACGGGACGCAAACATCGACGCCGCAGATTCAGGACGGCATAGATCACCAACTGGCCCGGGCCATGAAAGGTTATGTCGCCGCCCCGGTCCGTCATGATCAGGTCGGCGCCCCTGGCATTGAGGGCGTCGCCGCTCAACAGCATGTGGTCATCCCCGCCGCGGGCGCCCATGGTGTACACCGGCGGGTGCTCCAGCAACGCCAGCGCGTCGGCTGAGATCTCCGCCCGAACCTCAGTGGCCTTCGTCCGCTGCCAATCCAGCGCGTCGCGGTAGGCCATACTTCCCAGGTCATACAGGTCAACCGGCAGGTTGGTCGTCATAGGCGGGTTACGCCGGTATCTCTTCCAGCGGGCTGAACTGCATGTCCGTCGGCTCCGCGCAGCAGAACCAGGGCTCGGTGAGCCGCGGACGGACCGGAAGTGGACGGCCGGCGAGCCTGGGCGGAGATCCCGCTGGCACATCCGGCGCTGCGGCGCGGACGGCCAGCCAGAGCCGTTCGAACAAGACCGCATCGGAGGACTCCTCGGCGATCCCGCGCTCCACGATTCCGGCCAACTCTTCCTGCAGGTCGTCGGAGCGCGGATCGCCGGCGCGCCACAGATAGGTCAACCGCTCCTCGTCGTAACCCCCGAGTTGGGGAGTCATCTCAGGCAGGTCCAACAGCAGCGATCCCTGGGGCACCAGTAGCCGGATCGTGAACTGAACGGGATCCACGTTGGCAATGAGGTCGTGATCTCGCACGAACTCCAAGATCGCCAGCACGTCTGCCGGAGTCGTCCATGGGGTAAACGGCATCCAGGACGGGCGGATCTCGATGCCATGCCGACGAAGCTGCCAAATGGCCTGTGCCGACTCGGCCGCCGTGTGACCCTTGTCCAGCCGGCGCAAGATCTCGTCGTTCACGGACTCGAACGCCGAGACTACGAACAGGCAGCCGGCGGTTCCGAACTCCTCCCAGACGTCCGCGTGTTCCAGGATGTGCTCCACCTTGGTCGTCACGTCGAACGTCAGGTGTGGATGCCGGGCGTGCATGGCCCGAACTACCCGCTGCGAATGCCGAACCCCGTTCAGAAAATCGGGATCGGCAAAGGTGATGTGGCGCGCACCGGCCTCGACCAGTTGGGCAATGTCGGCCAGCACCACGTCCGGCTCAATGATCCGAATCCGTCCGTCGTAGACGATAGGGACGGGGCAGTGCCGGCACGTATGCACACACCCGCGGCTGGCCTCTGTATAGCCCACGGGCGACTCGTCATCTCCCAGCGCCATGTGCGCGTAGCGCGAGATTTCGGGCAGCAGGTGTCTGGCAGGGAGCACGCTGGCACGACGCTCAAGATCTACCTGGGGCTCGACCGTGCCTTCGCGAAAGGCCACACGATCCAGCCATCCGACCAGTCCGTGCTCATATACCCCGGCGAATTGGGCGTCTGCAAATTCTGAACCGCCAGGGTGATGGTCCATTCCCGCGTACAGTCCGTAGAAGGCGACTGGAACACTCGGATGCACTTCTCGAATCCGCTGCGCGGCTCGCTCGGCCAGCCTCGTTGCCGTGTGCATGGGAACCGAAATGGCGACGGCGTCCGCCCAGGTCACCGTGGCGTCGTCCCACACTTCGACCGACAGGTCCAGGCAGCGCACCTCGTGACCGGCCTGCAACAACGCGCCGGACGCCGATGCCGCATGCAGCGGCTGGTGCCCAAGTTCGTAGGTGGAGATCAGGAGCGTTCGCATCGGACAATGCTAGGGGTTTTTCGGCACCTTCGCCCTAGAGTGGCGTGATCTCGAAAGTCAATTCGGCGTGGGCCGCGCGCAGCGTGGCTTCGACGTCGTCAGGATCCTGTCCCCGCGCGAAGATGAAACCGAGGTAGCGGCTGCCCTCGGGCAGAGGCACAAGCTCTTGTCCCGGCGAGATGGTGATCTCCACGCCCGCCACGCCGTCGACCGCACGGGCACGGCCGACGCCACGAACCGCGCGCAGACGGCCGGCCTGGGGGATCGGCAGCATCATCACGCCCGCGGCCGCGTCGGTCAGTCCCAGGTCGCGAATCGGCAGCTCAAGCGCGTGCCGCAGGATGAGCTGCTCCAGGCTTAGGCCCAGGCCAAACCTGAGCGACCGCGCACAGAGTCCGCCGATCGATCTCGCGGCGATTTCGAGCAGCCAGGCGTTCCCGTCTCCTGTTCGCAGTTCGGCGTGGATCGGACCTTCGGACAGCCCGAGTGCCTTCGCCCCGGAGGCCGTGACCGCGCGAATGGACTTCTGCGTGGCTGGCGTCAACCGCGACGGTGTGACGTAGATCGTCTCCTCAAAAAACGGACCGTCAAGTGGGTCGGGTTTGTCAAAGATCGCCAGGACTTCGAGCGAGCCACAACGCATCAGTCCTTCAACGGCAACTTCGGCGCCGGGGATAAAGCGCTCGACAAGGATCGGCTCACGCTGATCCCGTCCTTGGGCCTGCGCGATTGAGCGCGTTCGCTCGATCGTTGCCGGCAAGTCGCCGGCTCGATCAACGCGAATCACGCCCTGGCTGGCGGACAGCGACACCGGCTTCACGACCAGCGGGAAGCCCACGCGTTCGGCGGCGATTCGCGAATCGCTGTCGGCTGTAACGACTTCGAAGGCGGGCTGCCGAACGCCGGCCGACTTAAGGCGCTGCCGCATGTCCGCCTTGTTCCGGGTCGCGCTAATCGCTGACGGCGGGTTGTGCGTCAGGCCAAGCTGCTCACTGGCCAGCGCGGCCGTGGCCACTCCTTGATCGTCAACGGCCACCACCGCGTCGACCGCAGTCTCACCCGCGTACTCGATGATCGCCGATGCCGCGACCTGCGGGTTGGCGAGATGGACTTCCAGCACCCGGTCGTCGTCCGACGCGGCTGGATTGCGCCGGTCCGAGGCCACGGTAATGTCGACGCCAAGCTGTCGCGCGGCTTGGAGGAAGTCGGCCGCTCGGTAGCTTTCGCTGTGCAGCAATAGGACAACGTGCGCCACACCTTTATCATAGGGGTAAGGCTACGGAGCGCCGCCAACAGGAAACCTCGATGACGTTTGACAGCGCCGCAACAGACCAGCCGCTGGTCGAGATTTCGGATGCCGCAAGGGATCTCGTGCTCGCCTATCGCGGCCACTCCGACAAACCCAACCCAGAGCGGCTCGCCATGTGGGTCGAGGTGACAGGTGTCTCTGGATCCGGGTTTAGCTACGACATGTATCTGAAGACTGTTGATGACGCTGCACCCGGGGATGCCGTCGTGTCGGTGGCTGAGGGCCTGCAGGTCGTGATTCCCTCTGGCAGCGTGGACCAGATGCAAGGCTCAACCATCGACTTGTCCGACTCGCCGGGCGGCGGCGGCCTGTTCGTGCGTAATCCGCAGAGTCCCAGCCCGGCCGTCGGCGGCGCCACTGCCGGCCAGGCAACGGCTGCGCCCACTGGGCCGGTGGCCGAGCGCGTGATTCAGGTTCTTGACCACCAGATCAACCCGGCCATTGCCGCTCACGGTGGCCATGCGGAGTTGGTCGCGGTTGAGGACGATGTGGCCTACTTGCGACTCTCCGGCGGATGCCAGGGCTGCGGAATGGCCAGCGTCACGCTGTCGCAGGGTATTGAAGTCGCGCTCCGCGACAGCGTGCCGGAAATCTCTCGCGTGGTCGACGTCACAGATCATGCTGCGGGCGCCAACCCCTACTACGAAGCCGCCAAGAAGTAAGCTGATCGTCAGCAATTCAGCCGCAGCATCTGGCCAGGAACTGTGCGCCTGACGGGGGACCCGTGCCATGACGACTGACTATTCCGACCTCGCGTCTCGCTTGCAGTCCGGATTGGAGCTCGACTTTCCGCCGGTAGCGCTCACCCGCGTTTCCGAGGCCCCGGATGGTATCGCCGAGGCAACGGCGGCTGTCCCGTCCGCTTGCACCTTCTGGCGACGTGCCGAGCGCGGCGTGTTCTTCGCCGACGCCGGCGCGCACATGGCCTGCCCGATTGGCGCCATGGTCATGGGCTTCGAACTAGATGAAGCCAAGAGTGCCGAACTGATGAGCCTGGTTGGCGACATGTGTGCCATCAACTACATCGATGAAGCCGAAGTCGCGAACATCCCGTACTTCGATCCGCCAGCCGGCGGCATCGTCTACGGACCGCTGGCCGACTTCCCACTGGTTCCAGACGCCGTGGTTGTGTGGACGACGCCCCGCCAGGCAATGCTCTTGGAGGAGGCGCTGGGAGGAACCCATTGGCACGGCGTCGGCGGGTCGGTTCTAGGCCGGCCTGCGTGCGCCGCCCTACCGCGAGCTGTTGCAGACGGAACGGCCACCCTGTCCGTCGGTTGCGCCGGCATGCGCACCTTCACCGAGATCCCCGACGCCTACACCTTGACCGCTATTCCGGGAGCGCAACTTGAGGATCTCGGCCCGGCGCTTGAGACCACGCTTGCCGCAAACACGCACATGCTGGCGGCCTACCGGGAGATGAAAGCCGCCGTTTAGCGCACAAATCTCAGCCGCGTAGTCCGGCGCAGGGGTTGCAGCCCGCCGAAGGAAGTCGCACGCTGGGGCCGCCTGATGCTCCCTGGAAGCGAACCGGGATGCTGGGGCTGCGGACCGTAGCAAGGGTGCTCATGCGCGCCTTGGCCGACATTGGCAGGGTCATTCGTGAGCTTGGGTCGCACGAGGCGTACATGACCGATCTGTATCACCGTGGCGACGCGTAAATGCGGGGCGGTGATTCCAGGCCCGAGGCGCAGCGCAAGGATTTCACGGAATAGACATGCGCGCCGCGCGGACCAAGCGTCGTGATCGATCTTGCTCGGCTTGCACAGTCTCGCAGTCGCTTTCTCGATGACGCCGGAAGCAGCCGACGCACCGCACGCTCTTGGAGTCTTCAAGGAGGCAATGGCCTCGCTGGCCTCCGGCGTTGCCGTGGTCACCGGCGTGGATCCTGATTCTGGGCCCTGCGGCATGACCGTTACCTCAATAGCGTCCTACTCGGCGCAGCCGCCCTCGGTAGTCGTCTGCGTCGACGAGTCGACTCGGAGTTACCGCGGCATGACGGAAGGCGACTACTTCGCCGTCCATCTCCTGAGTGAGGATCAGGCAGACGTGGCGCGTCTGTTCGCGTCCAAGGTTGACGACAAGTTTGAGCAGTGCGAGAGCGTCGCGGGTCCGCATGGGTTGCACCTGATTGCCGGCAGCCTGGCCACGCTCATTTGCCGGCGATCGTTCGTCACGACACACGGCGACCATGCCATCGTGATTGGAACGGTGATGGACGGTAGCGTTGAGGACCGGGAGCCGCTGGTTTACTGGCGGCGGGAGTTTTCCGGCCGCCGGTAGGCAAGTTGACCGCGGTGCGGATTCCGCTCAGGCCGCTGGCGTGAGGTCCTTGAGGCGCGGCATGACTTCCTGCGTCAGCAGGTGCAGCGAGCGCTTCCAGCCATCGGCCGGTTCCCACTCATGGGCCATGGCCAGTAGCACGCCGAAGCCGCCGACCTCGTCGTAGAGCGCGCGCAGCCGCCGCTCAACTTCGTCCGGACTGCCGACGATCCAGACTTCATCGCACAGGTACTCAAGCGTGACGTCTTCGTCCGGGATGTCGGACGAGGTCTTGAAGAGGTCGAACATCCCTGCCAGCGGCAGCAGCCGGAAGAAATAGTCGCGGAAGTCGCGGCCCATGCTGCCTTCGATGGCCTCTCGACGAGCCTGCTCGGTGGTATCGGCAACGTAGATCGTCCTGGCGATGCGCCAGTCGGTGCGGCTGGGCTGCTTGCCGGACTTCTGCGCGCCCTCCTCCACGGCATCCCAATGCGTCTTTAGCGTCACTGGAGGAATAATGTTGATGGACATCGGGATCCAGCCGCGCTCGCCGGCCAGGCGCAAGGTGCCTGACGACGGCGATACGCCGGCGACGCCGATGGGCGGGTGCGGCTGCTGGTACGGGCGCAGGTGAAGGCGCAGGCCAACCGCATCCACGTGCTCGGGGATTGTGTACTTCCAGTACTTCGATTCGTAGGTTCCCGGCTCTTGGCCGTTCCAGATATCCAGGACCGCCTGGATCGTCTGTCCGGTCATCTTGCGGTTTTCACCAGATGTTAAATCGAATCCAAATGCTTCCAGATCTCCGGGAAAACCTCCGGACCCGACGCCCCAGTAGAAGCGTCCTCTCGCCATGTGGTCGAGCTGCGCAATGCGGTGGGCCAAACCGAACGGATGGTGATTGGGAAGGCAGGTAACTCCCGTTCCTAAGATGATGTTCTTCGTGCGCCCAAGCGCCTGCGCTATGAGCAGGTCAGGCGCCGGAATGTTCTCCCACTCGGCCGTGAAGTGTTCGCCAATCCAGTATTCGGAAAAGCCGAGCCGATCAGCCTCGACAATTTGCTCGAGGTCGGCGGCGATCGTCTCGGTGAAGTTATGGCCGGGTGGATGCAAGGGCATCATGAATCCGCCGAGCTTCATGTGACCGCCTCGCTCATCGAACTAGCGCCAACGCCTCGGCGGCAGCGTACGGCGAGTGCAAAACACCGTCAAAGCCGTCACGAGTCTCGCGTGCGCGCCGCCTGCCAAGAGGTCGCTTGATGCCGCTAGGGCTCATCGCTTAGCACGCCGGCGTCGATGCCCAACTTCTCTGCAGTGTCCAACAGCGTCTGCAACGTGGCAGGCGCCACCTCGATTCCCGAGCTGCGTTGCTCCGCTCGCGCCCGGCGTTCCGGCTCACCTGGAATCAGAACCTCGTCGAACCCTGGCGCGGTATGCACGCCGGTGACGCGGTCGAACAGCCCGTCCACAGCTGCTCCGTACTCGTCCCTGGGCCTGAAGACGGCGGGATCGATTCCAATCAGGATGACGCCGAGCTTGTTATAGCGGTCCGTCAACTCCGATCCCGTCATTCCGCTCCCGAGGGCGTCAATCAGGATCGACAGCGCCGAGCCCTTGTGGCCGCCGAATGGGAGCAGCAAACCGCCGTCGAAGAAGTCGTCCGGATCGGTCGTTGAATTGCCCTCGGAGTCGAGAATCGAGTTCTCAGGCAGTTGCATCCCGCGCGCCTGGGCGATGCGGATCTTGCCGACGGCCTGCGCGGACGTTGCGAAGTCCAGGATCATTGGATCTCGTGAACCGGCTGGAACTCCGGCGGCGATTGGATTGGTGCTGAGCGCGGTCTCGGCGCCGCCGAACGGCGCGGTGACGATGTCGGACGGGCCGCCGACCACCATGATGGCGATCACGTCGCTCTCGGCCGCCAACTCTGCCCACTCGCCCACGCGGCCGACGTGATTGCAGTTCATCACTCCTGCCATGGCAATGCCGGATGCCTTGGCCAGCTTCACCACTTCGGCCACGGCATCAGCGGCCGTGATCTGCCCGAATCCCCAGTGACCGTCTACGAAGACCGCGTTCGGCGTCACCTGCTTGATGGTCGGTCTGACCTGGGGATCGACCAGGCCTTCCTCGATGTAGGTGACGTAGTCGGGAATGCGCATCACCCCGTGTGAGGGATGTCCCGAGAGGTCAGCCAACACCAGCGAGCAGGCGACTGCGTCGGCAATGTCGGGCGGTGAGCCGGCGGCCGTGAACACATCTCGACCGTACTGCTCGAGAACGCTGCTTGAGAATTGGGGCATAGCTAATCCGTAAGTTTGTCGAGTGGGATTGCCGGCAGTCTACATTTGCAATCGCGCTGACTCAAGATTCCGGGTTCCCAAAGCATAGTCTCCGGCATTGAACCAGAGTGCGATGACAGTATGAGGTGTGAGTTCTTCAGCGTTGGTGTAGATCTCGCTCTATTTACTAAACAAAAGAGCAATTTAGATTTGCCCTTTACCTGCTTCGAGCTCGGCTGCCTCAACCAGGGCGGCAATACCCATGCCACCGCCAACACATAGGGCGGCGACACCGCGCCGCGCGTTGCGGCGCCGCATCTCGTGCGTCAGGGTCACGAGGATCCGGCAGCCACTGGCGCCGATCGGGTGGCCCAGCGCGATCGCGCCGCCGTTGACGTTGACCCTGGACGTATCCAGGTCAAGCTGGCGCAGGACTCCCAGCACCTGACCTGCGAATGCCTCGTTGATCTCATAGAGGTCAACGTCTTCATCCTGCAGCCGGTGCCGCTCCAGCAGTCCTCGGATCGCCTCGACCGGACCAAGACCCATCAGCCCCGGTTCGATTCCAACCGTGTTGAACCCGCGCAGGACGTGGTCGTAGCGAAGACGCTGATCGTCCGCCCAACGGCCGGAGGCGACGACGGCCAGGGCGGCGCCGTCGTTGATTCCTGAAGCATTTCCGGCCGTCACCGTGCCGCCATCCTGAAAAACGGGCCTGAGTCCTGCGAGGGCCGCCAGGCTGGTCTCGCGCGGGTGCTCATCGCGGCTGATCTCGATCGGCCCGTCGGCTCCGGCGCCGGAGATTGGGGTGATCTCTTCGGCCAGCCGATGTCGAACTGCCTGATAGCGCCGCTGGCTCTCAAGGGCGTACGCGTCCTGCTCGGCACGCGAGATGCCGAGGTCGGAGACGATTCGTTCGGCGGTACAGCCCATGTGGATGTGCTCGAAGCAGTCCATCAGCCCGTCGCTCTGCATCGAATCTACCGGTGACGCCGTCAGGTTGGGAGCGCCCTCGCGGTCGCGCGGTGTCAGAAATGGCGCGCCGGACATGCGCTCGACGCCGCCGGCCAGAACCACGCGGCTCTGTCCCAGCCAGACCTGTTGCGCGGCCTGCTGCACCGCCTGCAATCCGCTGCCGCACACCTGGTTGACTGTAAAGGACGGTCGTTCGACCGGGATGCCAGCTCGAACGGCGACCTGCCGAGCTACGTTCATACCCAGGCCGGCCTGAAGGGCGCATCCGACAATCACCTGGTCGACCTGGTCGGGTCTGACGTGCGCGGTCCGCATGAGGTCAACCGCGAGTTGGCACCCGAGTTCGTCGGCGCTCAATTCGGCAAATGCTCCCAGATACTTGCCGATCGGGGTTCGCCGCGCGGCCAGGATGACGGCTTCGGGCTGGTCAGGCATGTACGGGCTCCGCTGCGAGGAGTTGTGGACGGAGCGATTCAAAGGCGGCCAGGCATTCGGGGTTCACCAGTGACTCGCGGTTGGTCACCGGCTCGTTTCGCAGGATCCGTGTGACAGCCAACTCGGCCAGCTTGCCGTTACGGGTGCGGGGCAGATCGGGGACGGCCAGCACGTGGCGAGGTACATGGCGGGGTGAAGCCGACCTGCGAATGGCGTCCTGAATCGTTTCCCGCAGGGCCTCATCGAGCTTGTCCTGCGGGCGCACGACCACGAAGAGCACGATTTCATCGCGGCCTTCTCGCCTGACGGTCGTCGCCAGACCCGCGACAACTTGCGGAATCGTCTCGATCGGGCGATAGATCTCGGCCGTTCCGATCCTGACGCCGCCCGGCATCAGAATTGCGTCGCTGCGTCCCAGAATGACGATGCCGCCGCGCGGGGTGATTTCGACAAAGTCGCCGTGGCGCCAGACCCCCGGATATGTCTCAAAGTACGACGCACGGTACCGCTCGCCGTCGGGGTCATTCCAAAACCGCACCGGCATCGAGGGGAAGGGTCTTCGGCAAACAAGCTCGCCCTGCTGGCTTCGCACCGAGTTCCCGCGCTCGTCGAAGGCGGCGACGTCCATGCCCAGCCCAGCGCATTGAATCTCGCCCGCGTAGACCGGAAGCAGCGGATTGCCCAACACAAAGCACGACACGATGTCGGTGCCGCCTGAGATGGACGCCAGGTGCAGATCGTCGTTGACGTTGGCGTACACCCAGCGGAAGGCTTCCGGCGACAGCGGGGAGCCGGTTGACAGCAACGTGCGGAGCGCCGAGAGATCGGCCATGGCGCTAGGCCGGATGCCATCCCGCATGCAGGCTTCCATGAATGACGCGCTGGTTCCGAAGACCGTGACGCCCAGCTCTTCGGCCAGGCGCCAGGCGGTCGACAGATCGGGATGGTTGAGGCTGCCTTCGTACAGGACCAGCGTGCAGCCGGTGGCAAGGGCCGAGACCAGCCAGTTCCACATCATCCAGCCGCAGGTGGTGAAGTAGACGATCGTGTCGTCGGGCCGCAGGTCGGTGTGGAGTTGGTGTTCCTTGCGGTGTTGCAGGAGCGTGCCGCCGGCGCCGTGGACCAGGCACTTCGGCACGCCGGTTGTTCCCGACGAATAGAGAATGTAGAGCGGGTGATCGAACGGCAGCGGAGTGAACTCGGGCTCGTCGGTCGTTGCCAGGTCGAGCAGCGCGCGCCAGGTCAGCCAGCCGTGCGGCACCCGGGTCCAGGACGATTGAGCAAACGGAACCACGACGACGTGTTGAATCGAGGGAGCCCCAGCGCTGAAATCCTGGATCGTGGCAAGGCATTCGAACCGGCGGCTGTTGTAGAAGTAGCGGTCGCTTGTGATCACCACGCGAGGCTCGATCTGCCCGAGGCGATCTCGCGCGCCGGCAACGCCGAAGTCCGGCGAACAGGCGCTCCAGATGGCGCCGATGCTGGCGCAGGCCAGAAAGGCAATGACGGTCTCGGGGCCGTTTACCAGGTAGCCGGCCACGCGGTCGCCCGGTTCGACGCCCAGCTGACGCAACGCGCTGGCACAGCGGCCGACCTCGCTGCGCAACTCGGCGTAGGTCCGGCGATGCGTCTCGCCGGATTCGGTCCGATGGATCAGCGCAACTTTGTCGTCGCTGCGGCGAAGCATGTGCTCGGCGTAGTTGAGGGTCGCGCCGCGAAACCACTCGGTTCCCGGCATGCGGTCGGGGCCCTTGATTTCCACCGGAGGGTCAGTGAAGTGGACGCCGGCGAAATCGGCGTAGAAGGACCAGAAGTCGGCGCTGTATTCGACGGACCAGCGGTGGAGGGCGGCGTAGTCGGCGAAGCGCTGGCCGGTGTGGGCCTCGGCTGCGCGCCAGAAGCGGGCCATGGCGCTGCTGGATTGCCGGGCCTGGCTGGGCTGCCAGAGCGGCGCGTCGGGGGCGTTCAACGGGGTGCTCCGGCGTTGAAACGGGCCGGGGTTGCGCGCGTAAGAGTTTTTTCCAAAAAACTCTTGACCTGCCGGCGGGTGCATTTCGGGCAGGAACGGGACAGGCTAAGTCGCAAGGGAGATCCGGCCGCGAGGCGGGAACAGGCAGGCCCAATGCGGCGCTTCGGGCAGGGCGGCGGCTGGGACTGGGTCGGCGCTGACCGGGCGCGCGGGGATGATGGGGCGTCAGGAGGCGCGCTGGCGACGTGCCGCGACTGAGGAAGCGAGGGCATTCGAAACCGTGGTTGCGTGGTCATGCGGCACAGTGTACACTAGATGTGAACCAGTGGCAATGAGCGGCTGAACTGGCGATGGGCGCGGGTCAGTGGTGATGGAATCAGCGGAGGAGACGATCAGCAGGGCGTCGTCCGGGTTCGGCGGTCGAGAGGCAGCGTTTGCCGGTCGGCGCCGCCGCGCACAGTTTGGCCGGCGGCGGCGGGCTGAGACTCGGATCCTCGTGATAAATTCGGACGTGAAGTTTTCCAGTTTGAGGCTGGCTCGAACATGCGTGTCTTGAGGTTTCTGGGCCGAATCCTGAAGCGAGCGCTGGCTGACATTGGCAGGACGGCGAATCAGACGGCCAACACGGGATCCAACAGGATCGACAAGTTCACTGGCGGCACGCCTGGCAGCATGGGCGGTGGGCCGCTCGGCTGACGGCTTGACGGTGGGCTTTACCCTTCTCTGCTAGCCGCCGATTTGGTACATCTCGACTTTGGGGCCGCTGTGGGGGTGGCCGGAATCGTCGATGAGGTTGGCGCGTTCTTCGGAGTAGCGGTCGGTGCGGGCCGTCCAGACGCTTTGGATCAGGGCGCGTAGCTCGTCGTCGGTGGCGCCTTCGCGGAGCGGAGTCTTGAGGTCGGTTCCGCCGGCGGCGAAGAGGCAGGTGAGGAGATGGCCGTCGGTTGAGAGTCGGGCGCGGGTGCAGTCGCCGCAGAAG
>JAPPFO010000134.1:15124-18039 GCA_028875175.1 Chloroflexota bacterium
CTGACCGAGGAGATCACGCCGATTTCACCCGATCCGTCGACGTAGCGGTAGCGGCTGGCGACTTCGCCGCGATAGTTGGGGGCGGCGGGCTCGATGGGGGCGACCTCGTTGACGCGCGCCACGATTTCTCGTGCCGGCACAACCTCTGAGAGGACCCAGTGATTGAGGTTTCCGACGTCCATGTACTCGATGAAGCGCACGATGTGGCCGGAGCCCTTGAAGTGTCGGGCCAGCTCGGCCACCGCCGCGTCGTTGACGCCGCGCTGGACCACGCAGTTGATCTTGATCTGATCGAAACCGGCGGCTTCGGCGGCGTGGATGCCCTCCAGTACCGGCTCGACGCTGATTTCGCGTCCGTTCATCTGCTTGAACACGTCGTCGTCCAGGCTGTCCAGGCTCACAGTGACTCGGTCCAGACCGGCAGCGCGCAGCGCGCTCGCATGCCGGGGCAGCAGGTATCCGTTGGTCGTGAGGGCGATGTCCTCCACGCCGTCGATCCGGGCGAGCATTCGCACCAACGTGGGAAGGTCGGCGCGAAGCAGGGGCTCGCCACCCGTGAGTCGCAGCTTGCGGGCGCCCAGGTCCACGAAAAGCCGGGTCAGTCGCTCGATCTCCTCGAAGGTGAGGATTTCGGGCTTTGGCAGAAAGGCGTAGCGCGCGCCGAAGACCTCCGCCGGCATGCAGTACGGGCAGCGGAAGTTGCAGCGATCGGTGACCGAAATGCGCAGGTCGCGCAGTTCGCGTCCGAGCGTGTCGGTGACTGTCGGCAGGATTGTCGTGGAGGTCATCTGGGGAGTTTGCGAGGCATTGGCCGCGCGTTCCATGAGTCTACTCAGACGCGGCGGAATGGGTTCGTATCCTCCGTTACGTCCAGGCTCCGGGTTCGCCTGCCGAGCCGTCGATGCCGGCCCGCATGGTTTGCTGTACGGTGAGCGGCGCACGCGACCGGTGAAGACTTGCCATGGCCGTACCACTGCGACCGATCAGTGACGTTGAGTTCATCGTGGGCGGCGTGCCCGGGGACCTGGATCATCCGGAGGGGGTGACCTGGGGGCCGGACGGGTTTGCCTACGCGGGGGGCGAGGCGGGGCAGATTTACCGGATTGACGTGGAGGCCCGGACGTACGAGCAGATTGCGTCGCTGGAAGGGTTTGTGGCGGGGTTGTGCTGCGACCAGGACGCGAACATCTATGCCTGCGATATTGGGGCGCACAAGGTGATGCGCATTGAGGTCGGAGGCGGCGCGGTGTCGGTGCTGAGTACCGGCACCGCCGAGGTACCGATGGTGGTGCCGAACTATCCGTGTTTCCATCCGTCGGGCGACCTGTACGTGTCGGACTCGCAGACGGCCGGCGAGTTCACCGGCCGCATCTTCCGGATCACGCCGTCGGGCGAGACGGTGATGTTCAGCGCCGCGTCGCGGTATTTCACCAACGGGATGTGCGTGGACCGCAACGGAGAGTGGCTGTACGTGGTGGAGACCTGGCTGCCAGGTGTTTCGCGCATTCGGATCCGGGACGACGGATCGGCCGGCGAGCGGCAGGTGGTGACGGTGCTGCCCGACCACATGCCGGACGGCGTGCAGTTCGACGAGGACGACGTGCTGCACATCACCATGTACACGCCGGACCGCATCTACCGGATGCTGCCCGACGGGCACCTGCAGTTGCTGGTGGACGACCCCACGCACGAGACGATTTCCTCACCAACCAACATCGTCTTCGGCGGCGCGGACCGGCGCCTGCTGCTGATGGCCTGCCTGGGCCGCTGGCAGATCAACGGGTTGCGAGTGGAGACGCCGGGGATTCCGCTGGTGTATCCGGCGCCTATCGGCGGCTGACTAGCTCACACTTCGCATACAACGCCGTCGCCATCGCCGTCGCGGGCGGAGGGGACGGTTGACTGCGGGAAGCCGCGGCCGCTTCCCGAGTTGCCCTGGACGCGCGGTTCGCCGGCCGCCGCCGCGGCCTCGCAGGAGGCGTAGACCGTCCCCGTACCTGACGGGGTCGGGGCTGTGGCTGTTTCAGAAGTGCCGGTGGCCGTAGAGGTGGAACTGCCACCCTTTACGTGCCCGGCCGCGGTGAGCGCCGCCACGACGTCGATTTCCTGGCCCTGGTAGACGACGAAGACGTGGCGCAGGAGGCGGCCGAAGTTTTCGCGGTTGCGGCCTTCGCGGACCAGGCGGACCGTTTTGCCTTCCACGCGCGCGCGGTTGAATTCGGTGGCTTCGGCACCGCCGGGCTCGCTTTTCTCGGGTGTATCGATGCCGAGGTAGCGGACCTTTTCGACGTGGCCGACGACGGCTTCGCCGCCGCTGAGGTAGCGGATCTCGATGGTGTCGCCGTCCAGGATGCGCAGGACCTGGCCGCGTTCGACGCTTGAGATGGGGGACGAGTCGCCGCCGATGGCCCAGGCGAAGACGCTGCGTACGTCGTTGCGGTGGTCGTTTCGGCAGGCCTGTTCGGCCTGGTCGCCAAATACTTTCTGATAGATGCCGACGTTGTGGTCGTTGCCCAGGTGGGCTTCGACGATGTCGTTGAGCTCGACGCAGGTGGTCGGCCATTGGGCCGCTGCGTACGAAACCGATACCGCTGTGAACAACGCTGCCAGAACGACAGTCCAAACCGCCCGTGTTCGCATAACCCCGCCCAGTGTTAATGCGTAAGGCTCTGATCAGAGCCCCGCGGCAGGGTACAGGTAGCTGCGGGCTCACTGTGCTTTCTCTGACCGTTCCGAAACGTCAGGGTTGCTTGCCCGGAAGACCCCTCATCCCCGGGGGATTGACTGGGAGGTTGGATTGCCGAATCTGGTTGCCGTACTCGGGCGTGGGTGGTGGGGGTAGCAGCCACCCTCACCCCAGCCCTCTCCCTTGAGGGTGTCCAGACCGGAGACATGGTAGACAGGTGTTCGGAGAC
>JAPPFO010000143.1 GCA_028875175.1 Chloroflexota bacterium
ACACGATGATCTCGCTGCCCGGCTCCGGGTTCAGCGCCCCGATACACACGTGCATCGCCGCCGTGCCCGAGCTGGCCGTCACCGCGTGCTTCGCCCCATGCTTCGCGGCAAACGCCTCTTCGAATTCCACCACTTTCGGCCCCAGCCCCACCTGGCCCGACCGCAACACCTCGGCCGCCGCCGCAATGTCGTCGTCACCGAAGTCGTGGGTCGCCCCCAGGTCCAGCATCGCCGCCATCTCACCCGTCTGCGCCGCCAGTCGCTCGTTCATATCGCTCCCCCTTTTGCCGGACCGTCCAGCCGCAGCAGGCGAATCGCATTCAACCCCAGGATCTTCTCCTTGGCCCTCCGCGGAATGTCGGCCGTCACAACCTTCGCAATCTGCTGCCGCGCATCCATCAGCGCCATGTCCGAGCCGTACAGCACCTTGTCCTCGCCCGCCCGCTCCACGTTGAATTCGGTGGCGCCGAGCGCCGTGCGCGAACTGCAGGTCTCCATGTAGACATTCGGCAGCACCCGCGCGGTCTCCGCGGCGTCCGCGTCCAGCGTCCCCGCCGTATGCGCCATCACCCAGCGCATGTTGGGGAAGCGATCGCTCAGCGCCGTGAACCGCCCCTCGATCGTGGTTCCCGGCGGATCGAACGGGTAGGTCGCGTGACACATCACCGCCATCTCATGCTCGTCCACCCACTCGTAGATCGGGAAGTAGGCCGGATCGTCGTTAGGCCGACCGAAGTAGTCGGGATAGATCTTCACGTACGCCATGCCCAACTCGTGCACCGCCCGCTCCAGCTCCTTCACCGCCTCCTCGGGATAGTGCGGCGTCGCAAACGCCACGCCAATGAACCTGTCGGGCGCCTGTTTCACGTACTCCATCACCAGGTCGTTGCCGCGCCGGGCATCCCCGAACCAGATGCAGTTGATGCAGGTCCGGTCCACCCCCGCCGCGTCCATCACCTTCAGGTACAGGTCGCAGTCGGCATCCACGCCGTACCTGCCCCAGCTACCCGCATGACTGTGAAAGTCGATGACCGGTGTGTCCATTGCCCTACATCCTCAACAGCCGCGCCAGGTTGCCCCCGCACACGGCCCGCAGGTCGGTCTCGTTCAGCCCCAGACGGTGCAGGTGATACAGCTGCGGCGCAATGGCCTGCTCCGGAAATCGTGACCCGAACATCACCCGTCCCGGCCCCACAATCCCCAGCAACTGCGCGATCCCGTCCGCGATCACGTACCGCGACACCTCGATCGACAGGTTCGGCAGGCTCCGCAACAGCGGCGGCGCCCACGAGGCCTGCACATAGTGCACCTCGCACAGCACCACGGTCAGGTCCGGGAACTGGCGCACTGTCTCGTGAACCGCGTGCGCGTCCAGGTCGGCGCCGTCGTGCCAGTTCGTCTCGTAGCTGGCCGGCAGCCACAGCGGGATGCCGCGCGCCGACAGCCACTCCAGCCACCCCCCAACCACCCACGACCTGAACGGGTAGTGGTGCAACGTCGGCACCATCCGCACCGCCCGCGCGTCGGCCGCTTCGATCTGCGCCGCGGTCTCGTCCAGGTCGTCAAAGGGCGGATTGCAAACGAACTGCGGCGCCAGCCGCGACTCGTCGCCAATCGCCTCCAGTAGACCCGCGTTGCCCTCCGCCGAGTCAAAGGCCGCCGCGTGCGGCGCATACACCAGCGCCCGCTCCACGCCCGCTCGGTCCATCTCCGCCAGCAGCCCGGCCGCGTCGTCTACCGCCACCCGCCGGTCATGCCGCCGCCCCAGCGCCGCATTCGCATCAAACGCCGGCACCGTCGGGCGAAAGTCCAGGTCAACCCCCGGAGTCATCATCGGTAGCTCCTACGCCTCTCCCCGCGCCGCGTCCGCCGCCCACACGTCCAGCGGGTTCTCCCGCACCGTCATCGGCAGATCCACCCGCGCCCGTCGCCGGTGCGACTCCCAGGCCGCGTGCATCATCTCCATCGCCGTCCGGCCTTCACGGCCGCTCGACTCGGGATCACGGTCCTCCTGGATCGCCTCCCACAGCTCCCGGAACATGATTCCTTGCAGACGGTCGCGCGACTCGGCCTTCGTCAGCGGCACGCCGTGCGGCGCGTCTTCCGAGGGCATCGGCACGTGCTCCCACTGGTGGTTGTACACCGGCGACATGTGCGAGCCGTAGTGCCGGTACAGGTTCGTGTCCACGCTCTGCCGCAGCGCATAGCGTCCCCGCGTGCCGAAGATATCCAGCCCGTACGACCGGTCGTCGTTGTCCGCCTCCATCCAGAAGTTAATGCTGATGTTGATGCCGCCCGCCGCCCCGTAGGTGGCGAACATCCGCTCGCCCATCACCGTGCCGCTGTCGACGTGCCGGCCGTGAATCTCCGTGCTGGGCCTAATGTCCGCCGCCGTGCCCTCGCGACCGCCCACCGTCACGTGCCCGTGCGCCCACTGCACGTCCGGCGCGAACACCCGCGCCCAGTCCGCGATGTGCGTGCCCATCTCCGTCATCTCGGTGGCCGACGGACGCGCCCCCTTGTTGTAGGCCTGGATCGCGAACACTTCGCCAATGTCGCCGGACGCGATCAGGTGCCGCACCAGCCCGTTGTAGCCGCTGGCCCGCTTGATGTGATTGATTGCCAGCTTCACCCCGTTGCGGTCGCAAGCCTCGATCATCGCGTCGCACTGGGCCAGCGACAGCGCCATCGGCTTCTCGCAAAACACGTGGCAGCCGGCCTCCGCCGCCGCGATCGTGGCCGGCGCGTGGAACGACCCATGTGTCGTCACGAATACCACGTCCGGGCGCGTCTTGTCGTACAGCTCGTCCCAGGATTCGTAGACAGCGTCCGTGCCCCAGGCCTGCCGGTAGCGTTCACGGTCTTCCGGGCTGACATCGCATCCGCCCACCACTCGCGCGCCCAGCTCCTGCACCGCCGCCCGCGTGTGGTTGTGCCCCATGCCCCCGCACCCCACCACCGCGATCCTTGGCTCGGCCATCGTCGCCACCACCCCGCGTTAGCGCGTCTCACCAGGAGTCTACGCCTGCTGGCGCCGGAAATACGACACGGCCCGGACCTTTGGCGTAGTTCGGTCGTTGTGCCCGCTCTCCCTAACTGAGCCAATAGTTGACTAAGAAACAAGTGACGTGGGTGCGTTGCCGACGGTTGTTGCACTCTGGCGCGGGTGCTACGCTCGCCAACAGGCGTCAAGCGGGCGTTTGAGACGCTGGGCCGATACCGAAGGGCGGATGAAGAATGGCAACCCGGTACGCAGGGATTTTCTTGATCGTCGGTGTGATTCTCACCATCGTCTCCTCGTTGCTCCACCCGGGAATCGCCCTAATCAATCCCGTGGACCAAACCGATTTTTCGGCCGCCGTTGGCGCAATGGGCGACGCACCCACCCTCGCGCATCTGATGACCATCCTGAATATCCTCGGGATGATGCTCACAAGCTTCGGTGTCTTGGCTCTCTTCCCGCTTGCCACCAGTCAAGGAGGGCTTAGCGGTACCTTCCTTAGGTTCGGAGTTTTTGTCTCGCTCGTTGAATGGTCCAGCATTGTCGTCGGCTTGGGAATGCGGCACTACGTCGTCTATCTCGCGCAGCAAGCCGCCGCTGCGCCGGCCGGATCCGAGCTACAGGCGTCCTTGCAGCAAACCGCCCTCATGGTTCATACAAGTATGTCCGCGGTTCTCGTGGTATTCCTTACGCTCTTCCCGTTTGCCTCGTTCTTCCTCGGTGCCGGTCTGATCAGCCGGTTTCAGGACCTCAATGCAAATAAGATCGCCTCTTACGGACTTGCCCTGTTTGGACTTGGCGGACTCTTGATTTTCATCATAATCATGTTCGCAGGCGTGGAAGACCCGAATGGACTCCTCCTGGTCAACAACGTCTTCCTGTTCCTCGGTTCCATCTGCCTCCTCACCCTGGGCATCGGCATGTACAAAGGCCAGCCCGGCCTCGCCGAGGAGGGCTGAGCCAGTTAGGCCCGGATTACTGGCGTAGCCGGAACCTGCGAGCCGGGGATGCTGCGCATTGCGTAGCCATACCTCTCCTCCCGCCCGTCTGCGAACGGATGCCAAAAAATATGAGCTCGTCGCGTCACGACCTTGCCGTTCAGCTTCACCCGGGACTGCCGGACGTATCGGGCTAGCATTGACGGCAACAAGCGTTCCGTCCCTGTTAGGACGGCAACGCGGCGCCGGGGTGGCGGAACGGTAGACGCACGGGACTTAAAATCCCGGGACTTCGGTCGTATGGGTTCGAATCCCATCCCCGGTACCAGGCTTCAGGCACTGGACCGTCCTGCGTGCCGCTTCGTTACCACTGATCACGATGCACAGGGCGAGCAATCCCACCGCAACCACGGTCCGATCCTATGCTGAATCCATGCGCAGTCGCCTATTGACCGACCGAAACCGCGTTCCAATTGCCCTCGCCGTCCTCGGCGACGCACTGGTCTTTGTGCTGTTCATTGCGCTCACCCCCATCGAGCACGGCAGCGTCGAGATCGCGGCCTTCTGGCGCACCGGTCTGCCCTTCGCCGGCGTCTGGCTGCTCGCGTCGCCCTGGCTCGGCGCCTTCCGAATCTCAACCCTCACCCGCCCGCGCCTGGCCGTCTGGCGCATCCCCCTCATCTGGATCGGCTGCGGCCTCGTGGCCGTCCTGCTGCGCGTCTGGCTCACCGACCGCACCTTCTCCTGGGCCTTCACCCTCGCCTCCATCACCCTCCTCGCCGCCATGCTCCTCGCCTGGCGCACCCTCCTCCTCCTCGCCGTCCGACGAATCCGACGGGACTAGCATTGGCCGCGCCACACGAGGGCCCGCGCGCTGCGAGGACATCCAAATGCCGACCGTCGATCCCCTGAACCTCCTGCTCATAACATCCGACCAGCACCGGCGCACCGCCGCTGGCTGCTACGGCCATCCCCTCGCCTACACCCCCAACGTGGACGCGCTCGCCGAACGAGGCGTCCGGTTCGACGCCGCCTACTGCAACTTCCCCATCTGCGTGCCGTCGCGCGCCAGCCTGGCCACCGGCCGTTACGCCCACGAACTCGGCGTCTGGGACAACGCCGCCCCCTACATCGGCCAGCGACCCAGCTGGGGCCACCGCCTGTTCCAGCACGGCCACGCGGTCACCACCATCGGCAAACTGCACTTCCGGCGGCCCGACGACGACACCGGATTCCCCGACCAGCGCATTCCCATGCACGTCAAGGAGGGCGTCGGCGACCTCTACGGCTCGCTTCGTCCCGACGTCCCCCGCCAGCGCAACTACCTCACCACCGCCGCCAACCCTCGCGAGGGCGAATCCGAATACATGCGCTACGACGCTGCCACCACACGCGAGGCCGTTAATTGGCTGGCCACCGATGCCCAACGGCACACCTCGCCCTGGTGCCTCTGGGTCTCCTACACCCTGCCTCACTCGCCGTTCGTCGCCTCGGCGGAGGACATCGCCCGGTACCCGATTCAGGACATGGAGCTGCCAGTAAACTTCCGGTCGCCCGACTGGCCTCGTCACCCGCACATCGACTACATCCGCGAACGGCGCATCCAGTCGCCCGACGAACAACTTGACGAAAACGTCGTCCGGCGCACCATCGCCACCTACCTGGCCATGTGCACGTACCTGGATCGCCAGATTGGCGCGGTGCTTGCCGCGCTGGCCGAGCAGGGGCTGGACTCTTCGACCCGGGTCATGTACACCAGCGACCACGGCGAAATGCTGGGCGACCACGGCATGTGGGGCAAGAACCTGATGTACGAAGGCGCCTCAGCCGTGCCCTTCCTGATGGCCGGACCGGACATCACCCAGGGCCGGATCGTTCCCCAGCCCGCATCCCTGGTCGATCTCTTTCCGACGATCGTCGAAGGCGTGGGCGCACCGCTGGCCGACCAGGACGCCGACCTTCCCGGCATGTCCCTGTGGCCCGCCGCGCAGGGCGACTCGCTGCCCGAGCGCACGATCTTCGGCGAGTACCACGCCTCGGGCTGCCGCGAGGCCATGTACATGCTGCGCGACACGACCCACAAGTACGTTCACCACGTGGGTGACCCACCCCAACTCTTCGACCTTTCCGCCGACCCGGTCGAGAAACGGGACCTGGCCACCGACCCGAAGTCGGGCCCGCTGCTGGAACGATTCGAACGAAACCTCCGGGCTGTCGTGGACCCGGAGGCCGTGGACCGCGCCGCCAAAGCCGACCAGGCGCGACGCATCGAGGCCGGCGGCGGCCTTGAGGTCATCAGCCAGCGCGGTCCCATCGCCGGCGGCACTCCCGCTCCCAGTCAGTTCAGGGGCGGCTGAGCGACGCTTCTTGCGTCACGTTCGCCGCCGCGGGCCGGCGACCAGGCGTCGATCGGCCGGCGGGTGATGAAACGTGTCAAGCCGACAAGTGCCGCAAGATTTGCCAGCAGGGCATAACGTGTCCATACCACGAGCCGGCCGCTCATTGGGAGCGCCGCTAGCGCGGCTGAGAGAACAAGGCTCGATGACCAGACCCGGCGTTGGGCTGGTGAGCGCGGCAACGCGAGCAGCGCAAGGCCGGTCGCCATGGCCAATGGCGTGGCGATGCGCAACAGCTTGTGGCCGGAGAGCTTCCACCAAAGGTCACGATGCGGAGCGCGAAGAAGCTCCGGCAGGCTCGCCAGTGCGAATAGCGCTCCCGAAGTCGTTCGGGTTCTGGCCGTGAATCCCTGGCCGGTGCCCGGCGACGGCGCTTCAAAGGCCCGGGCCTGTGGCGCGAAAACGATACGTCCGGCCGCCCGAATGGCTCGAAGCGAGATCAGCAGATCGTCCGCCGCGCCGGCGCAGGCTGAAGCATCGACATCCGTGGCGCGGACCGCATACAGGGCGCCGTCGGCTCCGGCGATGGAGCCGCTGGCGCTTTCACGGGCGCGGATCCAGCGTTCGTATCGCCAATAGGTCGCTTCGGGACCGTTGCCAATGTGCTTGGCCCCCGAGACTGCGGCCACGGATGGGTCGGCCAGGGGCGCAACGAGGTGGCGAAGCGCGTCGCGTTCGAGCAGCACATTGGCGTCCGTGAACGCGATGACCTCGCCGCGCGCATGCGGAAGGGCGGCGCGGATGGCGGCCAGTTTGCCCCGCTGTCGAGGCAATTCGATGACCTGGAGGCGGTCATCACCGGCCGCGCGGGCAGCGTCCGCCGTGTCGTCGGCGCAACCGTCGCAGACCACGGTGCATGTGTATGTACCAGGTGCGTAGTCCTGTTCAAAGACGTTGCGGACTTTCGCGCCGATCAGCGCCGCCTCGTTATGCGCGGCGATCACGACTGCGACGAGTGGCTTGTGGTTCGGGTCAGTGAGGTATGGGCGGGGTTGAAGGGTTGCCGCCGCCCACACCAGCGCGGGATAGCCTCCGTAGGCGGCCACGGGAACACCGACCAACGCGCCAAGCCCGAGTAGCCGGCGGATTTTCACTCGGTGACCTTGGCTTCTCGTGGCAGACGGCCGCAGGCAAGACCAAGGCCGAGTACCAGCCAGAACGGTAAACCGCCGCGCGCTCCCGGCGCGATGGTGTCGGTGAGGCCGTACACAACGTAGGCCAGCAGCGAGCCTGCGAGGCCGACCGCAAGCATCTGCAGTGACCTGTCCCTGGAATCTCGCGCAGTGAGGATCAGACCACGTACGACGAGAGCAAGCAGAAGGCCCAGAAGCAGGCTGCCGGGAAGGCCGAGGTCCAGCAGCGCCTGCAGCACGAAGTTATGGGCGTGGGGAATGTGCGGGGCGACTGAGGCGCCGACTTCGGGAAATGCGGCCTTGAGGACGAGCGGGAACTGGCCGGGTCCAACGCCGGTGTAGAGATACTCGCCGATCATCAGAACGCTGGCCGTCCATATCCGGAGACGGCCGGTCAGGGTGTCGGTGGTGGAGTGGAGCGGCACCAGCCAGGTGCTCGCGACGGCCGCCATCAGGAGCGCGAGACCCAAGCCGAGCGCCACGTGCAGCACCGTTCGACCTATTGGCCGCCGGCGCAGCCACGCTGAACGGCCAATCCGCCACCCTCCCACGAGGGTTAGGCCCAGCAGCGCACCCACGTATGCGCTACGTGACTGGGTGAGCAGGAGGACGGCTATGGCCAACGCCACAATTACGGTGGCGAGCCTTCGGACGTTTCTGCTGCTTCCGGTTTCGTCCAGCGACAGCGCCAGACCCAGCGGTGCCAGCAGGGCCAGCGCGCCGCCAATCTGATTTGGCCCGATGCCTCCAATGCGACCACCGTGATCCACTACGCGTGGTCCCGCGGGGAGCGCTGCGTAGATGCCATCCAGCGGCAGAAGCTTGCGCTGCGGCCACTCGGTCAGAAACAGGGCGGCGAATATGACCAGAGCAGTTATGCCAATGGCGAGGCCGAGCCACTGGATGCGAAGCCTGGCTGCGGTGATTGGGTCCGAACCGATGACGTACACCAAGGACAACCCCAGAAGTGCCCCAAAGAGCTTTGGAGCCGCGGTGTTCCAGTCCCTGACTGCCAGAGCGGTAACCGCAATCCACAGCGCGCAGGCGAGCAGCAGTCCGTCGGTACCCCGCAGCCCGACGGGCAGCCGCAAGAGGCGCCGCACGACCAGAGTCATCGGCAGAAGCAAGAGGGCGAAGCCTCCGGGCAGTCCAGCGAACCAGATCGCCGGCACGGCGCCAAGCAGGATCAGTGGTCCCGCCGTGGCAACGTACGCCGCCAGCCGAGCCCCACGGGGCTGTCCGCGGCTCACACGGGCCCTCCGCACCGGTCGTCGCTAGCGCTCCGTGAGACGGTGCGCCAGGCGAGCAGCCACATCGTTCCGGCAGTGGGTGTTGATGTACCAGTCGATGGTCATGCGCAGCCCGTCTTCAAACCGGACGCGGGGCATCCAGTTCAGCAGGCGTTCGGCCAGCGAGGAGTCTGCGACTCGATTCATGGGCCCGATGGGCATGTCCTCGCGCAGGCGGATCTCAGGCCGGTGTCCCGTCACTCTCAGCACCCGGCGTACGGCGTCGATGACGCGGATGCGCTCGCGGGTACCAAGGTTGACGGCGCGGGCGTCGTCGATATGGGCGGCGGCCAGAAGGGTGCCGGCCACGATGTCGCTCACGTAGGTCCAGTTGCGGATCTGGCGACCGGATCCCCAGACCTCGAACGGGTCCTGTCGGATGAAGGCACGGGCGATCATGGCCAACACGGCGTGGTTCTCGTGGCCGCGGGGGCCGTAGACGGTGAAGTAGCGGCAGCTCACCGACTTGAGGCCGTGCTCCCGGTACAGGGCGCGGAGGGTGAGTTCACCCATCAGCTTGGCCCAGCCGTACATGTTGTCGGCGTCGTAGGGTGGGCCGACCTGGTCCTCGGTGAGAAACAGCCGTTGTGTCGGGTCGGTCTGCAGATGGTTCGGATAGACGCAACCAGACGAGGCGTACACGACCTTCTCGACGCCAGCGAGACGGCAGGCTCGGAAGACGACGCCATCGAGGAGGAGATTCGCTGCACAGTCGGCCTGGTGACGGTCGACGTAGCCGCGGCCGCCGTGGTTGGCGGCGAGGTGAAATACGGTGTGCATGCCGGCGACAACTTTCGCCGCGACCTGAGGGTCCAGGAGATCGGCGTGCTGGAACTCGAACGCGCCCGAGTCGACGTGGCGGCTGATGTTGGCGAGTTTGCCGCTGGTGAGATCGTCGATGACGTGGACCCGGGCGTTCATGGCGACCAGCGCGTCGACCAGATGGGAGCCGATAAACGAGGCGCCGCCCGTGACCAGTACGGGGCGGCCGACAAATGCCCGGGCTACCTCCTGGGAACGGCTGTCTTGGTCCTTCACGGACTGCACCTTCATCGCCGAGGCAGGCTGGCGAGCGACTCGAGAATTGCCGCTTGCCTGGCAACGGCTTTGGAACGGTCGAACTCGCATTCGGCGAACGTGCGCCCCGCGGAACCAAGCTGGCGGCGACGATCCGGGTCGGCCAGCAATTCGGCTATGGCGTCTCGAAGCAGAGCGGGCGCTTCGGGTTCGACGACAAGACCGCAATTGGCTCTGCGAATCAGGCGCGCCGCCTCGCTGTCGGCATGTATGGAGGCGACGACCGGAAGGCCCGCGGCCATGTACGTGACGAGCTTCGAGGGGACGACTGCATTGATTAGGCTGCGGCGCTGGGTCAGCAGCGCCAGGTCCGATGCGGCCAGAAGGTCGGCAAGGTCCGGCCGCGACAGGAATGGCAGAAAGCGCATGCGGTCCGCGGGCGCCGAGCGATCGACAGCAGGCCGTTCGGGTCCATCACCCACGAGGAGCCAACAGGCGTCCGTCAAGTCTTCGCTGGCCGCTCGAGCCGCGACCTGCAAACCCTGTTTACGGCCGATGCCGCCGATGTGCGTGACGAGTGGTCGATCCGGGTCCAGACCGTGACGCCGGCGGGTTTCGGTGCGCGTTCTGGTGGGCCGGAGGCTGTCTAGATCCTCGGAATCGGGTACGAGATGGAGCTCTTGACCGCGCACGCCGTGCCGGGTCAGTTCGTCGGCGAAGCCCTTAGTGAGGACGACAACGGCACCGGCGCGCCGGTAGGCCGTGTACTCGACGGCTCGCAGGAGGCGGACCAGGACGCGATGCCGAATTATTCCTACGGCGGCGCCGGCGTTGACGGCAAGATCGGCGACTTTGGCGACCCAAGGGCGACGCCGAATCCGAGAAACGAGTGCCGTGGCCGCCGCGACCGCGGGCTGGGCGCCGACGTACAGATAGACGTCGGCGCGCGGTAACAGGAGGGCCGTGAGGCCAGCGATCAAGGCAAACGACCCGTCGTAGAGCAGGCGACGGATGAGTGAGCCTGGGTGCGCCGGGATGTAGGACGGCACACGAATGACTCGTACTCCGTCGAGCGTTCGGCGCGGGAAGCCGAATTGCCGGTGCTCGGCAGAGACGCGCCAGGCCGGGTAGTGGGGCTTGGCGGTGACCAAATACACCTCGTCGCCGCGGGCGGCCAGGTGACGGCAGAGGGCCGCGGTGTGAGGCGCGATGCCAGCCACCTCGGGCGGGTAGTTGATGCCGATGACGACCACGCGCATGGTTGGACCGGCTAACGCCGGGCCACGACTTTCAAGGAATTGCCCCAGCGGCCAAATGCGAGGTTCAGTAGGCGATTCGCCAGGACAAAGACTGCGAAGACGGGAGAGCGGTCGGCCACTCGGTAAATCGCGAAGGTCCACGGCTGGTAGTAGACGAAGTCACGGGTTGAGCGGACGAGCCGCCAGCCCCGAGCCTCGATTCGCGCCCGAACTCTGGCGGCGTTGAGTCGCCGCACGGCGTTTCCGGCCGGCTCAACGTCGGCGGCCAGGCCCACCGCCACGGCCAGCCGGGTGAGGGTTGCGGAGGCAGGCTCCATCACAACCAGTTCGTGCTTTGCTACACGCGCCATCTCGTCCAAGCCGCCATAGGGATCGTCCAGGTGGTGTAGCCCGTCGTGGACGAGCGCCATGTTGAAGCTCTGGTCGCTGAACGGAAGTCGAGCTGCGTCGCCTCGAACTAACGTCGCGGTAAATCCATGCCGCTGTGCGCGGATGCGGGCTCGCGCCAGGGCTTCAGGCGAGATGTCCAGGATCGTCGGCCGGACAGCCCGATGGGCCAGCCACTCGGCATCCATGCCCGACCCGCCGCAGACGCAGAGGGCGTCGGTCGACGTTACGTGCCCGAGCAGTCGGAGCGTGCGATGAAATTTGCTCTCGATGAGCAAGCGGACCGGCCGCGGGTAGTGGTGGGGCCGTTCGATCTCGTCTTCGGCGTCGAGCGACGCATAGAAGGCGATCTGCCGTGCGCGCGATTGCAATGCAGTCTCCAGGGCGTCCGAATGGCCGCTGCGTTTGCGCCCCGCCCTGGCAGCCGCGCGCGGCTGTCAGGGCTACATCGTACGAGGCTGGACGGCCGTTATGGAAACGCCCGGGTGCGCCGGCTTTCCATTCCTGATCTACGCGTGGAGGCCGACCAGTCCGCGCTGGACGGAAATTCGCTCGCAGCGGGCATAGGCCCAGGCTCCGGCCGCCACACTGGCGAGGGAAATCGCGGCGACGAGCAAGAACTCAAGCTCGATCGCGAAGAGCGAGGGCGTTCCGATGGTCGTGGCACGGAGCAAATCAACGATGTAGGTGTAGGGGTTGACGTAGGTGATCCAACGGACGCTCCAGGGCAGGATGGCGATTGGATAGGTGGCGCCGGCCATAACCATGGCGAGCGCACTGAGGACTTCGGGCAACCTAGCGCGGCGGGCCACCAGGCCGACGCCGGCGAGTGCCAGGCCGATCCCCCAGAATGCGACCAGGGCGAACAGCAGCGCCACGACCGCAGCCGGCGTGACGGCAAACGTTTCGCCGCCGAACAGCAGGCTGGCGATCAGCAGGATGACCAGGCCGCGTAGAGCCGCAAGGCCCACGCTGACTACCGTGGCGCCAGCCAGCGACGTCCAGCGCGGCGCCTCGGTAACCCAGAGATGCGCGAGCGTCCCAAGCCGGTTGGATTTTTCCAGGAATTGGACTCCGCCCCACAGTGCGTCAGTGGCGACATTGAGAGCGGCGAAGCCTGCAACGGCATAGGCCAGGAAACTCTGGCCGCCCCCACTGGCCTCGAAGCCTGCATCGCCGAAGGCCATGCCGCTCAGCGCGAGTGGAACGAAGAAGAGAAACGCCCAGCCGGCCTGGTAAACCCATAGCGACTTGAAACGCGCGGTCTCCAGCCATTGCACACGTGCATTAGCAACGACTGCCCGCGCCGCCCACACTAGTTCAGAACCCAGGGAAGCCACCTACATCCACTCCAACTCGCCCTTGGCTCGGGCCGCAGCATCCATCACCTTCAGCAGGACGAGTCCGGCCGTCCCATAGACCAGGGCCATTACAAGCAACAGGCCGCAGGAACGCATGGCGTCCCCGACATCGCCAAAGACCAGGGCCTGACGCAGACCATGTAGCAGCCAGGTAGGCGGCAGGAGCCTGGAAACCCACTGTGCCCAATCCGGAAGCACGGCAATCGGGTAGGCGATGCCAGCGAGGATTCCGGTTCCCGACACGAACAGCGACACGAGGTAGTGAGCCTCGCGGTAGCGAAGGGTGACGGCCGCCAGTGGGAGGGCGAGCCCGAGCATTGCAAGCGCGCCGCCTACCATGACAGCCAGGGCAGGTCCGACGTTTGCTTCCAATGGAAACCTAAAGAGCGCCCAGGCGCCACCGAATGCCGCGACCGCCATAACCGCTGGCGCCAGCGCGTGCCCCAGTGCGCCGCCACCGGTCAAAACCGCGCGCGATACGGCCGAGGTCCAAAGGGTTGGCAGGGTGCCGAGGTTTCTGTTGAGGCGCAGATCGAAGGAGAGCGCCGACAGCATCCAGCCTGCATAGAGAAAGGCGATTGCGCCTGTCACCGAGTAGGCGATGTACGCGTCTGTTCCGGCGAGATCCGCAAAGCGCCTGAGACCCTCGTCGTTCGGGCCCGCCAGGGCGATCGTGGCCAGCACGATAGGCAGCACCCACTGCATCGTTCCAAGCAGGCCCGATGTCAGGAAGTACGGCTGGCGGCGATCGATCCTCCAGCCCTTGCGAGCAAGCGCGAGCAGGGCCCGGAACTCGGCTCGTACCAGTGCGCCGCTAGCGTTCAACAAACGGCCGCTCGATGCGTGAGCCGGTGATGGCGATGTAGGCGTCTTCCAGGTCGGGTTCGCGGAGGCGGGCTTCCTCAACCACGATGCCGCGGGCGATGAGCTCGGTGGTCAGTGAATCGCTGCTGCGCCAGCCTTCGCGTGCTCGCACCGCAACAGCGAACTCACCGTCTCGGTTCACCTCGCCCCACCAGAGGCCGTCGGAGCCGATGACCGCTTTGGCGACAGCCAGTTCGCCGCGTAGGAGCAGGTCGAGGCGCGGCATTTCGCCGGCCTGTTGGATGAGATCGGCCGGGCGGCCCTGGGCGACCAGCGTGCCGCTCTGGATGATTCCGACGCGATCGCAGATCTGCTCGGCTTCGTAGAGGTTGTGGGTGGTGAGCAGGATGGCCGTGCCGGACTCGGCGATCTGGCGAATGAGGTGGCGGGCCTCGCGGGCAGCGACGGGGTCAAGAGCGGCGGTGGGTTCATCGAGCAGCAGCACGGGTGGATTGTGCAAGGTGGCGCGGGCGAGGTTGAGGCGCTGTTTCATGCCGGTGCTGTAGGTCTCGACGAGGTCGTCCATTCGATCCTCAAGGCCGAATTGTTGGGCGGCCGCCTGGATGCGCTCTGCGAGACGCTCCCTGGGCATGAAGGACAGCGTGCCGAAGAGTTCGAGGTTTTCACGGCCGGAGAGCCGCCAGTACATGCCGCGCTCGCCGGCGAAGAGGACGCCGATATTGCGGCGGACCTGACGCGGCGAGCGGGTTACGTCTAAACCAGCCACGGAGGCGCTGCCCGAGGTGGGTTCCAGGAGGGTGGCGAGCATCTTGACGGTGGTGGTTTTGCCCGCACCGTTGGGACCCAGGAGGCCGAAGCAGTGGCCCGGGGCGATGTCCAAATCCAGGTCGTTGACGGCGACGATGCGCTTGGGTTCGGCGGGCTCGGCCCGGAAGCGCGGGAGGAGTCCGCGCAGGCCGCGACGTACCCGTGGCTCGAAGACACGGGTCAGCGACCGTACCGATACCGCGGGCGCCTGAGCGTTCATCTGCGGTGGATCGCCCTACGCCAGCGCTTCGCTGGGCGGCTGGTCAGCCGCCTCCGCCGCCGCCGGCGCGTACGCCGGGTTCGGTCATGGGCGCGGGGTCCAGGGCTTCGGCCAGTTCGTCCGCGGGCAGATCGGTCATGCGAGCGGCAACGACGGGAATGGTCTCGCCGGTGGCGACCGCCTGCTTGGCGATTTCGGCGGCGGCGGCATAGCCGATCTTGGGCGCCAGGGCGGTGGCCAGCATGGTGTTGCGCTCCAGCCAGTACCGCAGCATCTCGTCGTCGGTTTCCAGGCCGTCCACGCCCTTGCGGGCGAAGGCCAGCGCGCCGGTGCCAAGGATCTCGATGGACTGGCAGAGGTTGTGCGCGATCAGGGGCATCATCACGTTGAGTTCCAGCTGGCCGGCGGTGACCGCCGAGGCGATGGCGAGGTCGTTGCCCTGGACCTGGAAACAGATCATGTTGAGGCATTCGGCCATGACGGGGTTGATCTTGCCGGGCATGATCGAGGAGCCGGGCTGCACCGGCGGCATGCGCAGTTCGGAGATGCCGGTGCGCGGTCCCGATCCAAGCAGGCGGAAGTCGTTGGCGATCCGGTTCAGGTCCAGCGCCAGGGTGCGAAGGGCGCCGGAGAGCTGGGCGAACCGGGCCATGCTCTGCATGGCGTAGAAGTAGTCGGTGGACTGCCGAACCTCGAAGCCGGTCAGGTCGGCGATGACTTCGACGACTAGGGACTGATAGGCCGGTTCGGCGTTGAGTCCGCTACCGACGGCGGTGCCGCCCAGGCTCAACTCGAGGCTGGGGTCAGCGGCTTCTCGGATAGCGACGGCGTTGCGCCTGATGGCTTCGGCGTAAGCGCCGAACTCCTGGCCGAGACGCACCGGTGTGGCGTCCTGCAGGTGGGTCCGACCCGACTTGACGATGCCGTCCCAGGCCGTGGCCTTGGCTTGCAGGCTCTCGGCCAGGATGTCGAGCGAGCTGTGCAGGTCCGGCAGCAGCTTCAGCGCGGCCAGGGCGATGGCGGTGGGGATCAGGTCGTTGGTGGACTGCGCCATGTTGACGTGGTCGTTGGGGTGGATGGGGTCGTAGCTGCCGCGCGGCCGGCCCAGGAGTTCGTTAGCGCGATTGGCCAGCAGCTCGTTGGCGTTCATGTTGTGCGAGGTGCCGGCGCCGGCCTGGAAGACGTCGACCACGAACTGGTCGGCGTGCTGGCCGTCCAGCACCTCGTCGGCGGCTTGGGCAATGACGTCGGCAAGATCGCCGTCAAGCCGGCCCGTCTGTTTGTGGGCGACGGCGGCGGCTTTCTTGATCAGGACGGTGGCCCATACGAACGCGTGGTGCGGCGGCAATCCGCTGATCGGGAAGTTCTCAACGGCTCGCTGGGTCTGTACGCCGTAAAGCGCGGATTCCGGGACTTCCAGTGCGCCCAGGGGATCGCTTTCGGTTCGCGTCTGCATCGAGTCCGGCTCCTTCGTAGCTGCGTGTGGCGGTTAGGCGGTGTAGGCGTCCAGGCCGCGGATCAAGTCCAGGTCAACGCCCTTGCCCTGCGTCAGAACCTGGAAGCGTCCGAGGTCGGTGGGTGAGACGAGTTGAAATACAGCTTCGCGCTCCGCCCGGTAGGTTTCCAGCGTGGCGTCCGGTCGCTCCTGGAAGCGCACCAGGTGATCGCCGACACCAAGGGCGGCCAGGAAGTCTGCCTGCTGGCCCACTCGAAAGCTGTCGAATCCCTGGGAGCGGCCTGCGTCAATCAACTGGGTGAAGTTTACGTGGGCGGTCAGGTCGGCCTCGCCGGGGTTGGCGAGGACGTCGTCGGATGCCCGATGGCGTCGATAGGCAAGCAATGTTCCGGCGGCCAGCCGCTCGGAGTGAACCGTTGCGCTGTCGCCACCGTAGTCGATGCTGGTCATCACGATCTTCGATCCAAGCCCGACGGCGTGACGATAGATCGTCTCGACACCCTGCCGGACTTCGATGCGGCCGCCCTCAGGCGTGGCGCCGGCATAGCGATCGGCGTAGCTGGATAGCTCGGCCGGTGCGGGCCGGTCCGTGAAGAAGGCCTTGCCTCCTTCGAAGGCCACACATTCCTCGACCCAGCCCGTGGGTGTACGACGGGCCAGGCGCACGGGGAGGGCGTCGAAGAACTCGTTCGAGAGAACTGCCGTGGCGTCGGATGCGGGAATCTCGTCGATCGAACTGTAGAGACCGTCCAGCGAGTCCGGCGCGTGGAATGCGGGCGCGCGCTCGACTCCCACATACGTGAGCGAACCGCCCCAGGGGAACTGTCCGGCCGCGTCGCGAATCTGGCGCGCGAGGCGGCCGTCGGCCGCGCCAAGCTCGACGACGCGGAACGGATCGGGTTGTCCAAGCGTTCGCCAGACGTCGTCCAGGTGGGCCGCCAGCAGCTGGCCGAACAGGGCCGGATGCACACTGACGCTGGTGAAGAAGTCCGCGTAGGGCGCGTCGTCGCGGCTATAGAAGCCGTGGGATGGATCGTAGAGGGCCTGTTCCATGAAATCGCTGAAGGGCAGGGGGCCGTGGGCGTTGGCCTGGGATTGCAGGCGCTGGGCCAGGGCGTTGGCGGCCTTCATAGGGCGTCGATCAGCAGCCGCGAATCTCGGGGCCTCTGCCTGGTGAGAGGCGCGCGCCCGTCCGGACTGGCGCTATTGCAGAGCCGACATCGCGTAGATGAATGCGATGAAAACGAAGGCGATCAATCCCCAGGCCAAGATTGGGATGCCAAGGAAGCTCCCGCCGGTTCCCGGCGAGGCCTGGGTCGGCCGCTGCCGGGCGCGTTCCCGCTCGGTTCGGTCTCGGAGCCGGCGCAGGTTTTCGCTGATCTGGGGTGCGAACCGGCTGGGTTCTTCGCTCTCGGCCGTCGATCCGGCTGGTTGCCCCGACGTCTCCGCAGCCTGTTCCTGATCCTCCGGCCTCGGCAACTTCGCCCCGCAATTGATGCAGAGCCAGGCGCCCTCGGTGTTCTGGTGGTCGCACTCTTGACAGCGCATGGCGCTCCGGTCTGGCCGTGAGTTGCAGGTCGTGATTCATGCTAGCACCAGGCCGGGCTGGCGAGAGACAGTTTGGGCGGATTTTTGGCGGGTCGGCGACGAAGGCTGGGGCTGAGAGGAGGGGGAGCAAGGAGTGAGCGGAGAGAAGTGAGGAGTGAGAGCGGAGCGGGAAGGGCACGGGGCCGGGGGATAGCGAAGGAGGGGAGCGCGAGGGGTTCGAGG
>JAPPFO010000054.1 GCA_028875175.1 Chloroflexota bacterium
GCGCCACCTCGCTCGAAATGGGCCTGGCCCACGGCGTATCCACCAACGGCTGGGTAGGTCGCCCCAGCCACCTCGACGAACGTTTCTCCCACACCACCTGGTGCGTCAACGAAGCCCTCCGCTTCATCGGCCAGCGCGACCCCGACGCCCCGTTCTTCCTCTGGGTCTCATTCGTCGACCCACACCCGCCCCTCACCCCACCCCTCGTCTACTGGGAACGCTACGACGCGATGAACCTGCCCCACCCCTACGTCGGCGACTGGGCGCCCCAGCTTGATGCGCCGCCGCCCGGCCTCAACCCCGATGCCTCCGTCATGCGCCTGCGCGAGGACGACCTCCACCGCTGCCGCGCCGGCTACTACGGCCTCGTCAACCACGTCGACGACCAGGTCTCGCGCCTGCTTAAGGGCTTCCGCGAAAGCGGCCTGCTGGACGACACCTTCGTGCTCTTCACCAGCGACCACGGCGAAATGCTGGGCGACCACAACCTCTTCCGCAAGACCTGGCCGTACGAGGCCTCCATCCGCGTCCCGTTCCTCGCCCGCGCACCTGAATGGATGGATTGCACTGACGGCCTCACCATTGAGCGCCCGGTCGGCCTGCAGGACGTCATGCCTACCATCCTCGACGCGGCCGGCGTTCCGATTCCCGATTCCGTCGACGGCGCCAGCGTCCTGCCCTACATGCGTGGCGATTCACCCGCCTGGCGCGACTACCTCCACGGCGAACACACCGCCTGCTACGAGCCCGACCAGGGCAATCAGTGGGTCACCGACGGCCACCAAAAGCTCATCTGGTACACCCAGACAGGCCAGGAACAGTTCTTCGATCTGGACACCGACCCGAGCGAAATGCACAACGCCCTCGACGACGCCGACGCTTCCGAACGCGTCGCCGCCTGGCGGCAACGTCTCGTCAACGAGCTTGCCGATCGTCCCGAGGGCTTCGTGCAAGACGGCCGCCTCGTCGCCGGCCAGTCCGAACTCCGTCCCGAGCAACTGCAGCCTGCAACAAACCAGGTAAGCGCCTGATCGCCATGCCCCGCCGCCGCCCGCACGTCCTCCTGATTACCTCCGACCAGCAGCGCGGCGACGCCCTCGGCATTGGCGGCCACCCGGTCCTGCGCACACCCAACCTGGACTACCTGGCCGGCAACGGCGCCTGGTTCCGCTCGGCCTTCAGCGAGTCCCCCACCTGCATCCCCGCGCGGCGCGTCATCCTCTCGGGTCAGGCCCCGTACACCAGTGGCATGGTGGGCTTCTACGGCGGCTACCACTGGAACCTCCGCCACTCCATCGCCTCCGAGCTTGCCGCCAACGGATACCAGACCGAGCTCATCGGCAAGACCCACTGGCACCCCAATCGCAAGCGCTTCGGCTTTCAGCACATGCTCGTCGCCAACAGCCAGCGCGATGGCAACGACTACTCCAATTGGCTCAACGACCAGGGCCGCCGCGAGGTCCTGGCCGGCAAGCTGCACGGTGTCGAGACCAACAGCTTCAACGCCAGGCCCAGCCACCTGCCCGAGGGCTACGACCTCACCACCTGGTGCGTCAACGAGTCGCTGAAGCTCATCAAGAAGCGCGATCCCGAAGCGCACCTGTTTCTATGGCTCTCCGTGGTCGACCCGCACCCGCCGTTTACCCCGCCCAAGATGTATTTCGACCGCTACATGGCCCGGGCCGACGACATTCCCGAGCCATTCATCGGCGACTGGGCTCGACAGTTCGACAAGCCGAACCTGGGACTCAACATCCAACCCGTCGACGTCCACCTGCCTGATACCTGGATGCGCCGCATGCGCGCCGCCTACTACGGTCTCGTCAACCACATCGACGACCAGGTCTACCGGGTCGTCCGCGCGCTATCGCAGGCCGGCATGTGGCAGGACACCGTGGTCCTCTACACCAGCGACCACGGCGAAATGCTCGGCGACCACAACCTCTTCCGAAAGACCTGGCCGCACCAGTCCTCCGCCAACATTCCCTTCATCCTGCGGCTCCCCGACTGGCTGGAACCCGAGCACGGCGCCGTCATCGACCAGCCGGTCGGGCTCCAGGACGTTATGCCGACGCTCTTGGACGCCGCCGGAGTTGCCATCCCGGACTCAGTCGACGGCCGCAGCGTCCTCCCGCTCGCGCGCGGCGAGCAGCCGTCCTGGCGCCCCTTCCTGCACGGCGAGCACCACGGGCGCGGCACGGCGCTTTGGAGCGAATACGCTCCCGGTCACCAATACCTCACCGACGGCCGCGAAAAGTACATCTGGTACCCATCCGGCGGCGAAGAGCACTTCTTCGACCTGGCGCGTGATCCGCAAGAGCTTCACAACTTGGCAGACGTTGCTGAGGCGGCGTCGCGCCTGGCCATTTGGCGCGGTCGAATGGTTGAGCAGTTGCGAGATCGTCCGGAGGGCTTTGTCGACGGCGATCGTCTTGTAGCCGGACGTCCGCAACTCCTGCCGGACGAGTTGCGTCCCGATCTCAATCGCCGGGCTTAGTCCTGGCTTAGATTCCGCGAACGTGTCCGTTGGACACTGAGAGGCCCTGATCGGTCTGCGTCGGTTTGCCGGTATCGTAGGCTTGCCTTGACTTTCATACCCCGAAGGAGGCAGCCCTCGTGCGTGACTCCACCGACTTCTGCCTCCTGTTCTGGGACGACAACTACCTGAGTCGCTGGAACAACTGCCGGCGGGGAATCGGCCAGCCGCAGCTTGTCCCCGAGGCCACGCTTGAAGAGCCCGGTTTCTGGCTCGGTTCCGGCTATCCCACCGCCTTCAAGCACGAGTCCGGCGTCTGGCGAATCCTCTACAACGGCAAGTCCGTCGTCCCCGAGGAGCAGCCCGACAGCTACGCCCTGGTGGCCGAGAGCGACGACGGCATCCACTGGGAGAAACCCGACCTCACCGACCGCGTTCCGCTTCCCGACCGCCGCTACCCCAACCAGGTGCTGTCCAAGTCCGAGGACTTCCATCAGTGGGACTGCTACTTCGACGAGCGCGCCGAAGACCCCAACGAGCGCGTCAAAGGCTTTGCGGTCGGCAAGGGCAATCACCTGTGGACCTCGCCCGAGGGCTTGAACTGGACCCGCGTCGAAGGCGTGGAGTGGCGCAAGCACAGCCCGGACCCGCCCAGCACCGCCTACTGGAACCACGTGCGCGACTGCTACGTCATCAGCGCCCGTCCCGCGCCCCACGCGCACCCGCGGCGCGTCGCCCTATCCGAGACCAAGGACTTTCGAACCTACAGCGAGCCCGAGCTCGTGCTGCAAACCGACGCGCTGGACACTCCGCTGGCCGAAATCTACGGCATGGTCGCTTTCCCCTACGCCGACAGGTTTGTCGGCCTGGTCTGGATCTATCACACCGATCCCGTCCCCCTCGTGAAGTACTGGGGAGGCAAGACCGACTGCCAGCTGGCCTACAGCTATAACGGCTGGCACTTCAACCGCTCCATCCGTGAGCCGTTCATCCCCAACGCCGAACAGGGCGAGTACGGCGCCGGAACCATGCGCCCGCACAGTCTCGTCGTCGACGACGACAACCAGATCCGCATCTACTCCAGTGCATCCAAGCTCGAGCACGGCTACCACATCAACCCCCATATCGGACCCAAACGACTCGAGCGAGGTCCCGCCGGCGAGGGCAATGACACCGGCGCCTTGCTCATGCACAGGTTGCGCCTCGACGGGTTCTACTACGTCGAGTCCTGCTTCGGCCCGGGCATGATCGGCACCCGCTCCCTCTACTGGCAGGGCGGCGAGGCCAGGTTCAACATCCAGTCAGGTCTCGAAACTCGCGTCCAGGTCACCGACCCCACCGGCGAGGTGATCGAGGGCTACAGCTACGCCGACTGCCACCCCTTCACCGGCGACGCGCTCGACTGGACGCCTCGCTGGAGCGGCGGTCGCGGCCTGGCGTCCTTCAGCGGCCAGGCGATTCGCCTTGAGATCGAAATGAACAACGCCCGCATCTACGCCATTCGCGGCGACTTCCTCCCGCTCTCCGGCAGAGAGCTGAGGACGTTCATGGATCGGGGCGAGAAGCCCATCCCGCGCCCCGGCTTCTAGCATGGGGCTGGCTCAGGGCGCCTCTATGAAGGTTCGGTTCTACTGATCCTGCCGCCGATTGCGACAATGCCCCGAGCATTCGAGTCGGGCGAGCGGGCGCTCCTTCCAACGTGCCAACAGAGAGGCTTTAGCCGTGGCTGACGCAGCGACACGCATTCGAATCGTGGTCAACGCTGAACTCGGATCGCCCGCGCAAATAGCGCTGGATCGGCTCCGTCAGTCGCTCAGTGACGGCGGATACGCCGTCGTTGACGCCGATCCTGAAGTCACGATCCAGATCGGAACGGCGGCGACAGCCCAGCCTGCGGCTCTTCTGGCGGCGACGGGAGCGGCGTTGAACGAAGCGCCCGAATCACTGGCCTTCGCCTTTGCCGATGGAGTCTTGGCTATTGGCGGCTCCGACGACCGCGGCCTCGCCTACGCCCTGCGCGAAGCCGCCCGCCGCATCGACCTGGCTCCGGCGCCGCTCGACTGGGCCAGCGTCTTCCCGCCCACCGCCGAGTCCCCGTTCCTCCGCAAGCGCAGCGTCTGCATCTTCCCGCACAACGAAGCCGTCGACGGCCCCTGGTACTTCAACCCCGCCTTTTGGGAGGCCTACTTCGACAAGCTCTCGCTCTACCGCTTCAACGCCTTCAGCCTCACCTTCGGGCATCAGACCGCCTACCTGGTACCGCCCTACGCCTTCCTGGTTCCCATGCCCGAGTTCCCCGACGTCACGGTACCGAGCCTGACCGACGAGCAGCGCGAACGGAACCTCGCCACGCTCCAGATGATCTCGCGCACCGCCGTCGAGCGCGGCATCGACTTCACATTCGGCGTCTGGCAGCAACACAGCTACGAGTACGGCGAGTCGCTGGTCGAGGGCCTCAGCCTCGACATCCTGGCCGACTACTGCGAGTTGGGCATGGCCAAGGTCCTCAAAGCCTGCCCGGACATCTCCGGAGTCCAGCTACGCGTCAACTCCGAATCCGGCATCGAGGCCGAGGACAGCCCCGCCTTCTTCCGCTCCATCTACAGCGGCATCGTAGCGGCCGGCCGCGAGATCGAAATCGACTGCCGAGCCAAGGCCATCGCCGACGACACCTGGGAAGGCGCCCTGGCCACCGGCCTCCCCACCACCGTCTCCACCAAGTTCTGGTGCGAGCACCAGGGCATGCCCTACTCCGCTGGCCTCCTGCAGGACTTCGACCGCATGGACCGCCGCCACTCCTACGGCGACCTGCTCAAGCACCCCCGCGACTACGACTTCCTCTTCCGCATGTGGAACCTCGGCACCAACAAGTTCACCCTCTGGGGCGACCCGGCCTGGGTCCGCCGCTACGCCGAAAGCTGCGCCCTGGGCGACTCCAAGGGCTTTGAGGTCTGCGCGCCCCTCTCCAACAAGGGCTTCCGCAACGTCGGCGGTGCCTGGCCGCTCTTCCAGCCCGACGACATGAACTGGTATGAGTTCGAAGACGATCGCTACTGGTTCTGGTACCTCCTCTTCGGCCGCCTCGGCTACGACCCCGCCTGCGACTCCGATGCCTGGGAACGCGAGTTCAGCCACCGCTTCGGTGCGAACGCGGGGAGCGATGTACTGGAAGCCGTATCGCAAAGCTCCCATTACCTCCCTTTCATCACCGCCGCCCACCTCCCTTCGGCCAGCGTCTTCGGCTGGTGGGCCGAACGCGACACGGGCGGTCTGCTCGACGCCTACCTCGAAGTCGAACCAAGCGACCTCGCCGGCTTCTACGGCGCCAGCGAATACGCCGAGGACTATCTCGCGGACTCGGTTCGCGCCAAGCTCACCCCCAGCCAGATCGCCGAGCGCCTGGAAAGGCACGCCGCAGCCGCCGAAGCCGCGCTTGAGCGGGCCGACGGTTCGGTCGGCCACGCGGCCCGCCCCGAGTTCCGCGGCATCGAAGCCGACGTCCGCCTGACTTCCGGCCTCGCCCGCTACCACGCCCACAAGCTGCGAGCCGGCCTGGACCTCGCCTTCTTCTACCTGGCCGGCGCCGTCGATCGCCTGCGGTCGGCCAGAGTCCACATGCAATCGGCTCGCGACCAGTGGCAGGCCATCGTCGTCCACACCGACGGCCTCTACGACGACGAGATGATCTTCGGCCCCGTCAAGGACGAGTCAGGCACCTGGAAGCGTCTAACCCCCTACCTCGACCACGACCTCGCGCGCCTGGACGAAGTACAAGAGATCTTCGACAGCTTCGGCCTCTTCACCGACGGCTTCGACTTCGGCGCCCATCCGGTCGACCCGCGCCCCTGGATCCCCCGAACCATGCAATCCGCCCTGGTCGAACGACGCTTCCACGCCGTCTCGCCCGACGTCCAGTACACGCCGGCGCGCGGCATCGGCTGGAAGATGACGCGCGACATCCGCGCCTTCAGCCCTCCGCTCCCTGACAACGGTGACCTGCTGGGCCGCAACCGCGACGTTGGCGATCTACCCGTCCGCCTCTTGGAAAGTGACTTCCAGCACCGCGGACCCAACCCCGGCTACGTCGAGCACACCTTCCGCGCCAATGTGGCGCCCGGTATCTACGAGGTCACCGCGGTCATGGGCGACACCAGCCCAGACGCCGTCGACCGCGGCCCCATGTGGCTCACCTTCCAGGGCCGCCATCAGACCGAACGCTTCACCATTCCCGCCGGCCAGGTAGTGCAAAAAACGCAGCGCTGCAACATCGCCAACGGCCGGCTCGAAGTGGAAATCAACTCCCACCCCGCCTCCGACTGGGTCATCAACGCCCTCATCGTCCGCGAAGCCGCGCCGCAAATCGGCCACGTCCCCGTCCGCACTGCGGCCCCCGGCTCGCTCGACCTTTCGGCCACCATTACGGCGCCCGACGGCATCGCCAGCGTCGACCTGGTCTGGCGCTCCGGCGACTGCCCCTGGCAGCGCGCGTCCATGTCCGCCGACGGCGCCGTCTACTCAGCCGGCATTTCCGTCCCCGCCTGTTGTGACGCCGCCTACTACATCGAAGCCACCGACACCAACGGCGAAACCCGATCCTGGCGTTCTGCCGACGCCCCGCAACCCGTGGCCGTCGGAAACGCGGTGTCCGCCCCATCCCTCGACGTTGAACGCGCCCCCCTCGCCATCCCCGGCCATGACCTCACCGTCACCGCGCGTGTCGACTCCGGCGACGACCTGAAGTCCGTAACCCTCTACTACCGCGACCTCAACCAGCGCGAACTCTTCACCCCGGTTCCCATGCGCCAGGCCAACGGCGCCTGGTCCGCCACCATCCCCGGCATGGACATCGTCCCGGCTTGGGACGTCATGTACTACGTCGAGGCCATCGACCGCCTCGGCAACGCCGCCATCGGACCCGACCTTGACGTCGAGACCCCCTACATCGTCGTCCCCGTCCAGCGCTAGCCGCCCAATGTCACCCTTCACCCCCGCAGGGCGTACGATAGGCGTCGTGGGCGAAGCCAGGGAGTTCCGCATGCCGGCAAGCAAGGTGCGGAAGTTCATTCCTCGACGCCGCGTCGTTGCCCTGTTGGCCTCGGGCCTCCTGCTGGCGGCCTGCGGCGGCGAGGAAAGGAAGAGCGGGCAGTTCAAGATGCACAAGACCATCGGCGACGGGCCGGGTATGTAGCGCCTCACGCGCGGCTGGGCGGGCCGCTCCGGGCTCATGCTTGGCACCGTACACAGCTGCGCCATTACTGGCCTTGACGGCGTCGTTCTCGACGTCGAGGCCGACATCAGCAACGGCCTGCCCAGGCACAACGTCGTCGGCTTGCCCGATACCGCCGTTCAGGAAGCCCGCGAGCGCACCCGCAGCGCCATCCGCAACAGCGGCGCCGTATTCCCTGAGCGCCGCCTCACCGTAAACCTCGCCCCCGCCGACATCCGCAAGGAAGGCCCCGTCTACGACCTCCCCATGGCCGTGGCGATCCTGGCCGCCACCGGGCAACTCGAGGGCTTCGATGACAACCAGGCCGTCTATCTCGGCGAGCTATCGCTGGACGGCGGCGTTCGCCACACCCACGGCGTCCTCCCCATGGTCGCTGCCGCCCGCGACGCCGGCGTCGACAAGGCCTTCGTCCCGGCGGTAGACGGCGCCGAAGCCGCCGTCGTCGAGGGCATATCCGTTTACCCCGTCGAATCCTTGCAGCAACTCATCGCCCACTACATGGGCCTGATCCGCATCGAACCCCTGCCCGTCACCGAAATGTCCACGAAGTCCGCCAGCTATCCGGTCGACTTCGCCGACGTCCGCGGCCATGAGCACGCCAAGCGCGCCCTTGAAGTCGCCGCCGCCGGCGCCCACAACGTGCTCATGGTCGGCCCACCCGGCTCCGGCAAGACCCTGCTGGCCCGTGCGCTGCCCTCGGTCCTCCCGCCCATGACCCTCGACGAAGCCATCGAGGTCACCAAGATCTACAGCATCGCCGGCCAGCTGCGCGATGGAACCGGCCTCGTCGTGGAGCGCCCCTTTCGCGCCCCGCATCACACCGTCACCTACGCCGGCATGGTCGGCGGCGGCGCCTCGCCCAGGCCCGGCGAGATCAGCCTGGCCCACCGCGGCGTGCTCTTCCTGGACGAGTTCCCGGAGTTCGGCCGCCAGACCCTGGAATCCCTCCGCCAGCCACTCGAAGACGGCCACATCACCATCACCCGCGCCGCCTACAGCGTCGACCTGCCCGCCCGCCTCATGCTCGTCGCCGCCATGAACCCCTCACCTTCGGGGTTCGCTGAGTCTGACGGTCCGGGCGGCGGAATGAGTTCGGAGGCAGCCCGCCGCTACCGCAACCGCATCTCCGGGCCATTGCTCGACCGCATCGACGTCCACATCGACGTCCCGCGTCTCGAGTACGCCAAGATGGCCGACGACACCGAGCGCGAGCCCTCATCCCACGTCCAGTCCCGCATCGCCCGTGCCCGCAAGATCCAGGAAGACCGCCTCACGCCCCACGGCTTCTTCACCAACGCCGAGATCACCGCCCGCCTGATCTCGCGCATTTGCGCCCTCGAACCCGACGCCGAACGCCTTCTCCGCAGCGCCCACGACCGCCTGTCCCTCAGCGGACGCGGCCACCACCGCGTCCTCAAGCTCGCCCGCACCATCGCCGATCTCTCGGAAAGCGAAACCATCCGCATCGAGCATCTGGCCGAAGCCCTGCAGTACCGGCCCATGCTCGACGAAACCTAGCCGGAGCCGCTCCGAACTAGCCCTGCGCCTCCGCCAGCCGCGCAATCGGCCGTTCGTCAATCGGCAGGTGAATCAACGCCGACGCAATCCCAAGAATGATCCCGGCGATCCACATCCCGTCATAGCTTCCCGTCGCCTCGTAGATTCCACCGGCTAGCCAGATGCCCGAGAACGACCCGAGCTGATGCGAAAGAAAGACGAACGAAAACAGCGTCGCCAGGTACCGCACCCCGAACACCCGCGCCACGATCGCGTTCGTCAGCGGCACCGTCGCCAGCCACAGCAATCCCATCAGCGAGGCAAACATGTACGCCACCGGCTCCGTCTTCGGCAGCAGCAGAAATGCCGCAATCACCGCGGCCCGGCTTGCGTAGATGAAGCTCAGGCTCAGCCGTCGACTCAGGTGCGTCCCCGCCATGCCTGACAGGAACGACCCGACGATGTTGAAGAACCCGATCAGAGAAAGCGCAATCGCGCCCACGCGCGGCTCGAATCCCAGGTCCAGCATGTACGCCGGCAGGTGCACCGTGATAAACGCCACGTGAAACCCGCACACGAAAAACCCCATCGTCAGCAGCAGATAGCCCCGGTGCCCCACCGCTTCCCGGATCGCCGCGCCCACGCTCTCCTTGGCCGTCTGCTCGGCCGCCACCTCGGGGTTCCCCGGAAGCAGAAACGCCAGCGGCACGATGGCTAGGAATCCCACCGCCAGGATTAGCAGCGCGTCGCTCCAACCGTACGCGCTGATGAATCCCTGCGTGATCGGCGAGAAGATCACCTGGCCCAGCGATCCCGCCGCCATACCCAGCCCCATCACCAGCGGCCGCCGTTTTGGCTCCACCATCCGCGCCATGGTGGCGATGACGAGCGAAAACGACGTGAAGGCATTCGTGCCACCAACCAGCAGCCCCGCCACCAGCAGGAAGACCAGCGACGACTCGACCTGCGTCATGAACCACAGGCCCAGCGCATAGGCCACCGCGCCGGCCACCATCACCCGCACTGGTCCGAACCTGTCCGACGAGGCCGCCGCCAGCGGCAGCACCACCCCGAACGTCAGTTGCTGCGTGGCCATTGCCAGGCTAAAGGCGTCGCGCGACCACCCCCGCGCCTCGGTCATCGGCGGCAGAAACAGCCCGAACACCGAGCGCGTGCCAAACCCAATCACCGCAATCAGCGCGCACGCCGCAATCACCAGCAACGGCGTCTGCCACCGCGCCAGCCCGTTCGGCGCCCGTATCCCTGCCGCGGCTGAACCCATGCTCAGAGTCGAATCTGTAGCATTATGTCAATCAGGCCTTCGGCCAAATGCCCACCGCGCTACCGCAGAATTCGCTGGTCGATCAGGTCCCTGCCGCCCACGCCGTGCGTAATCATCGCGCCTCGAGATTCCTTGACCTCAAGCTCCTGCAGCGCGTTCACGATCATGTACTGCGTCGGCAGGTCCTCCCACCTGGCCCGGTGAAACCTCGCCGAACCGTCCCCCTGCCACCGTTTCGGTTCGCTCACGGGCGGGTTCGCCGGACTCAGCACCGCGTATTCCGCGTCCGCTTCGCCCCAGACCCCCGTCTTTGGCACGTACTTGTAATGCAGCGTCCCTTGTAACTCTCCGTCGTCCGAGTCCGCCGCCGCTGCCGCCACCGGCTCCTCAACCTCCACCATGTTCGTCAGCCGCATATCCATGAACCGGAACCCCAGCCAGCTCGCCGTGCAATGCGTCTCGCCCCCGTGAATCACCGGCTCCGGCAACTCGCAATAGATCTTCGAAAACCCCAATTGCTCCCGCCCCGTCAGAATCGGATCCGTCAGGTTCTCCCACAACACCAGCAGCAGCGGCCCCGTCGCCCGGTCGCGCGCCCCGTTGTAGCGAGCCTGCAACGTCACGCCCAACGTGCTGTAGCCGCGCCCCGCCAGCCAGTCGATCTCCGTCATGTGCGTCTGCGTCACCGTCACCACCGGCTCGCCGATCGCCTCGAAACCCGGCGGCAGCAACGCTTCCAGCTGCGCCCGCTCCGTCAGAAAGCTGACCCCATACGCCCGCGTCTTCCGCTGGTCCACGCTGAACGCGCCCATCTCGCCGCCCGGACCCTGCCGCGGGCCGCTCATCGGCCCGAAATGCGTCGGCATCAGGTACATCGTCTTCGGCTTCAGCATGTACGGCATTCAGGCGTCCTCCGGAAGCGGCCCCAGGTCCGGTTCCTTCAGCAGATCATGGGCCAGCAGCGGCTGCGCGGCGAAAAGCCCGCCGTCCACCGGCAGCGTCACCCCCGTGACCCAGCGCGACTCCTCGCTCGCCAGGAACACCGCCGCCCAGGCAATGTCCCACGGCGTCCCTTCGGTTCCCAGCGGACTCACCCGCCGCCGCAACTCACGGTCTTCCGGCTTGATCTTCGCCTGATACGCCGACTGCAAGTGCCCCGGCACGATGCAGTTGGCCCGGATCCCCTCGCGGCCATGAAAGGCCGCCGTATTACGCGACAGGATCGGCAGCGCCCCCTTGGTGATCGAGTACGCCACCCCCCGGTGCCGCGCCCCCGCCAGCCCGTCGATCGACGACACGTTGATGATCGATCCCCCGCCCGACTCGATCATGGCCGGGATCGCATGCTTGCTGGCCAGCACCGCGCTCTTCAGGTTCAGATCGAACGCCCGCATCAACACGTCCTCGTCGATGTCCGCCACGCCCTTCCGCCTGTCATGACCGCCCCAGCGAAACCCAAGATTGTTCATCAGCACGTGCAGCCCGCCGTAGCGTTCCACCGCCGTCGCCACCATCGCCTGGCAGTCGTCGCCTGACGTCGCATCCCCAACAAAGCTCGAGGCCTCGCCGCCCGCCGCCACGATGGCGTCCACGGTCCGCTGCGCATTCGCCGCGGCGATGTCCGCCACGAGCACGCGCGCCCCTTCCCGAGCCATGCACTCGCACGACGCCCGCCCCGTCCCGATCTCTCCAGGCTGGCTCCCGCCGCCCGTCACGATGGCAACCTTGCCTGCCAACCGGCCTTCACTCATGGGTGACCCAGGTCGCTAGCAGAGCTTTGACTGGGAACGCGCACGTCAATCCTTCTCTCTCAGGATTGTTCAGCCTAAGCCTACGCCGCCCGCGCTCCAGCGCTTGCGCCCCGCCCTTGACGTGCGGGCCCCGCCGGTCCAGATTGCCCGGTGATTGCCAGCAAATGCACACGCGCCCGGCCGCACGCCGGGCCGCGAGTTGACGGAAGGACTTGACATGCGCGTAGGCGTCGCCGGCGTAGGCCGCATCGGGCGCCCCCACGCCGAACGGCTCATGGCGCATCCGGACGTAGCCGAGATTCTCGTCCAGGACGCCAGCGCCGAACTGGCCAGGTCCGTCGCCACCGATCTGGATCTTCGTTACGTCCCCACCTACGACGAACTGCTGGCCTCCGTCGACGCCCTTGTCATCGCCGCCACCACCACCGCCCACGCCGAACTCCTGCAAGCCGCCGTCGAAGCCGGCGTCCCCACCCTTTGCGAAAAGCCCATCTCCCACGACCTCCAACGCTCCCGCGACGTTGTCGATCTCATCCACCAGCGCAACGTGCCCGTCCAGATGGGCTTCCAGCGCCGCTTCGATCCAGGCTTCAAGGCAGCCGCCGACCTGGTCGCCGCCGGCGGGCTGGGCACCCTCTACACCTTTCGTACCACAGGCCACGATCCCGAGCCCGCCACCCAGGCCTACATCGCCGGCTCCGGCGGCATGTTCCGCGACTTCAGCGTCCACGACTTTGACGCCATTCGCTTCGTCACCGGCGAAGAGGTCGTCCAGGTCTTCGCCCAGACCGCCGTCCGCAAGTGGGACGTCTACGGGCGCTTCGACGACTGCGACACCGCCATAGCCACCTGCACCCTGTCCGGCGGTGCGCTGGGCCTGCTCAGCTACACCCGCCACAACCCGCTCGGCTACGACATCCGCATGGAGCTCTTCGGCTCCCGCGACAGCGTCGTCGTCGGCTGGGACCCCCGCGCCCCGCTCCGCTCGCTGGAACCCACTGGTCCGCCGCTCGGTGCGGAACCCTATCCGGACTTTCACGACCGCTTCGCGGACGCCTACGCCGCCGAGGTCGACGCCTTCCTGGACGTCGCCCGCGGCCGCCGGCCCGTCCGCAGCACGGCCGACGACGCCGTTGAGGCCCTCCGCGCCGCCATCGCCTGCGACGTCTCCAGCCGCGAGAACCGCCCCGTGGCGCTAACCGAAGTCGCCTAGCTGGCCCGGACCCCGCGCTTCGCCGGTCAGCCGTCGGTGCGCGCGAACCCCAACTCCGCCAACACCGACTTCTTCACCTTGCACACCATCGTGTATGCCGGATCGAACATATTCCCCACGTCGTACTCCACGAACCGCCCCAGCAGCATGTGCGCCTCGCGCGTCGTCAGGCCGTAGTCCGTTTCCAGCCAGCTCACCATCTCCGTCGTCGCGTGCTGCACCGCCTGGTCCAGCGGGCGATGGTTGCCGCAGGCCATCAGGTACGTGTCGTCCTCCGCCCGCGGCCATCCGATCGTCTTGTCCTTGATCAGGTCCAGGCTGAACCGCACGTCCATCGAAATCTCCACGCCCGTACCGTCCATCTCGCCGTCGCCCTGCAACGCGTGCCCGTCGCCCAGGAAAAACAGCGCACCGTCCGCGAACACCGGCAGGTACACCGTCACGCCCGGCGTGATCCCGTTGTAGTCCATGTTCCCGCCGTGCGCGGCCGAGGTCATCGTGCTGATCGCCTCGCCAATACCCGGCGCCACCCCCACCGTTCCCAGCATCGGCCGCAGCGGCAGCGGCTGCCCGGTCAGCCGGTTCTGCGGTTCCGTCAGCGTCACGGTACCCGCGTCCACGTCCACGTCCCAGTACGCCAGTTCAACCTCGTCGGCAAAGCTCGCCTCATACCCGAAATCCAGCACGTTCGGCGCCAGCCGCCCCGTCGTCCACCCCATCCGCCGGTTCGGCACCACCTCGTGCAACTGCAGAACCAGCGTGTCCCCTGCCTCCGCGCCATTCACGTAGAAGGGACCCGTCTGCGGATTCGGCCGCCCCGCCCGCTCCACGTTCTCATGATCGAACCCGCGCGCATCGACCGCCGTCGTCGCTATCGAATCGCCCGGCTCGATGTGCAGCGCCGGCGGATGCGTCCCCATCGTGTTGTAGTACGTCGTGGGAGAAAACTCGTGGTGCGCCATGATCAGCCTTCACTCAATGCGGCAGGAGCCATCTGGCCCGCAGTTTGAAGCATCCACCCACCCGTAGACCAGCCGGAAGCTCCGCACTCATCAAGCGCCGCGACTACGCGCTGGCCAGCAGCGCATTCGGGTCGCTATCCGCGCAGGCCGCTCCAGGGCGCCTGATCGGCCACTTCCTCGACTTCATAGCCGATCTCGCCAACGCACGGACCCAGGATCGCCAGCACCTTCGCCGGCTCGTCGCCCTCGTTGAAGGTCGCGTGCACGCAGTCGGCCGGGATATACACGGCGTCGCCCGGATTCAGCATCCGCCGTTCCTGGTCCACCCACTGCTCCACCGTCCCCTTCACGCACACGATCGACTCTTCCTGGTCCGGGTGCTTGTGAAAGTCATGCCCGTTGCCCGGCAGCAATTCCACGTCGATCACCGTCAGGAATTTGCTGCCCGTTTCCGGCGGGTTGCTGAGCCAGCCCAGCGAACCCCAGTCCAGCTGATCGCGTGGCGTCTCTGACTGCATCAGGAATCGCTTCATGGTTGGCTCCGCGAACACTGCGACATGGCAACGGTCTGCGATAGTACAGCGCAAGCATCATGGGCCAGCCGTCGGACAACCGGAGGGTGCGGGCTATGCGATCGGTCATCTGTGTCAACGAGCGCTTTGACGCCGTGTGGCCCTTCGCGGCCGACTACTGGCATGAGTGTTGGCGCCGCCAGGGCGACTGCGAGTTCTATCGCACCGAGGATCCGCAAGCCCGAGCTCCGCGACTCGTCCCAGACCCCGCTTCCGTCCATCGCCTGGCGCTCCTCGGACTTCCGGCCGCCGCCCAGGACCTCGAGCCATTCAGCGCGCTCGAAGAATGCTTCCACCCGCGCTATCTCCTCACCAAGTGGTGGGGTGACTCGTCCACCGATGGCATCGAGGCCGCCATCGCCCGCGGCGTCAGCTTCATCCCCCACCGGCTCGACGTCTATTGGGGGCAGTCCGTGGCCGAATACGGTCTGGGACTCACCCTGGCCGCCCTCCGCCGAACTCCCCAGACCTACACCGCCATGCGGCACGGACACGAGACCTGGACGTACCGCCCGGAAGTCGGGCGCCCCGGACAGCGCGGCGAACAGTACGGCGACGACCCTCGGTTCACCAGCGGAACTCTGGCCGGCAAGCGAGTGCGCGTCGTCGGCGCCGGCAACATCGGCGCCCGCTACGCCTCATTCTGCGCGGCCGTCGGCGCCGAGGTCGCAAATTGGGACCCCTACGCGCCCGACGCCACCTTCGCCGCGGCCCGCGTCCGGCGCTGCTTCCACCTGTCCGAACTTGTCGGGGACTCGGAGATATTCGTGCCCATGCTCCCCCTCACCGACAACACCCGCGGCCTCATCACGTCCGAGCTGATCGACGCCCTGCCCCACGGCTCCCTCGTCGTGCAGGTCACCCGAGCCGCCGTCTGTGACACCGACGCCCTCTATCGCCGTGTCCTCAACGACGAACTATCCCTCGCCGCCGACGTCTTTGCCCAGGAGCCTGTCCCCCTCGACTCGCCCCTGCTCGGCCGCCACAACGTCGTCCACACCCCCCACAACGCCGGCCGCACCCGCGACGCCAACCACGCCTGGGTCGACGACCAGCTCGCCCGCTTCAAGCCCCGCTCATAGCGCGTCGTCAGCGCGACTCGGGGATCCAGCGGTAGTTTCTAACGACGAGTCGAGCTGCCTTGGACGGATCCGGTCCAGAGGGCATTCCGGCTGCGACTGGTCCGTTCGCCTTACACTTCAAGCATGACCGAGCAAGCCGAGAACGCCGCCCGCCGCCCCGTCCTTCTTTACGACGGTTCCTGCCACTTTTGCCGCCGCTGTGTGGCGCTGCTGGTCCGCCTGGACCCTGATCGCCGGGTGGCGCGCGTTGACATGACGTCGGCGGTTGCCGAACCGCTGATGGCGACAATCTCTCCGACGCGTCGACAACAAAGCCTGCATGTCATCCAGCCTGATGGCCGCGTACTGCACGCTGGCATCGCCTTGCGGTCCGTGCTCTGCCAGGTGCAGCCCGGTGCCGGCTGGCGGTCCGTCGGATACTGGCCCTTCGTGGGCGTGCTCATTGACCGCACGTACGACCTCGTGGCCGCCCTGCGCCGCCCGCTCGGCCACCTAACCGCCTGGCTGCCCGAACCGCCGCCCGATGACTTGCGCCCCACCGACTGGCCGTTGCTGGATGCCGCCCCGTCAGGCGAAACTGGCCCGCCTGATGCGACAACCTAGGTAACCCATGGCCCGACCCGCGTTGCCAGATAGTTCGGAATCCGCCACCCGTTCCAAGGACGTCTACGCGCGCGTCATGGCCGCCAACCGGCAGGAGGCTGTCGACGAGGTCCCACCCGTCGTCTGGGCCTCCGAGCCGTTTCTCTCCGGCTACGCCGGCGTGGGGCGCCAGGAGTACTACGAAACCGTCGAGGCCAAGTACTACGCCCAGGCCAAGTTTCAGCTCGAATTCCCCGACATTCTGCATCTGCCGGGCGTTGCCCCCGACTATGGCTACGCGCCGGAGACCTCCGCCTGGGGCTCGCCTATCGCGCAGGAGGAAGACGGCCCCCTCGTCCCCTTCGCCGCCGTCAACGACATCCACGACCTGCCCGCCCTCGAAATGCCCGATCCCTGGACCTCCGGCTACATGGCCACGGCCCTCAACGACTACGCCTGGTACGCCGACCACATGGATCCCGTCATCGCCCAGACTTGGGGCCACTTCGAAGGCTACGGCCGCTGTATGGGCGTCGAGTCCGGCGCACTCGTCTTGGGATACGAGCGCTACCTCATCGAGCTCTACGAACACCCCAAACTTATTCACGACTGGAACAAGCGCGTCGTCGAGGCCAACATCGCCTACGTCCGCGCCCAGGAACGCATCACCGGAACGATCGATCGCCTCGTGGTCACCGACCATCTCCCCGGCCAGGTCGGCCAGGCCCACTGCGAGGAGTTCATCTACCCCTACCTCAAGGACATCTTCGACGCCTTCTCTTCGGCGGAATTCCGCCTTTATCACAACGAGAACCTGGTTCCCGATGCCGCCGTCGCGGCCATCGCCGACATGAACTGCACCGTCTTCATGTTCGGCATCGAGATGGATGTCGCCGCCGAGCACCTTGGCGGCCGCGTCTGCCTCATGGGCAACGTCCCGCCTATCCACGTCGTCCAGCACCTCGCCCCCCCCGAAATCACCGCCGACTGCCAGCAGCGCCTCGCCATTGGCGCACCCTCGGGCGGCATGCTCCTCTGCACCGCTGGCGGCCTCTCCCCCGACACCCCCCCCCACCCCATACCCCCCGTGCCCCACCACGTGCCGCGGCTACCCCCCGGCCCCCGGCCAAGCCACCACTAGCCCCCCACCCTCAGCAACGCGCCGA
>JAPPFO010000106.1 GCA_028875175.1 Chloroflexota bacterium
TGTTCCACCGCCTCCCCCACCGCCGAGCAACCGCCCCTACCGTTGTCCCACTCCCTCCACCGCCGCCTGCGCCACCCCCACATGCCCGCCGCAACATAAAGTGACCCCCGACCGACGGGACCGGAGACCACCCGTGTTCGAGGAAGAGTTCCGCACCTACGACATCGATGCGCCGGAAGTTCGCGCCCTCCAGCGCGCCATGCCGCAGGAGACCTTCGCGCTGGTGGAAGGCCTGATGGGCCGCTGGCAGCAGGCCGGCATGCCCCTGCGCCCCGCCCGGCGCGGCTTCGCCCTCCAGGCCCCGCACGGCGAACGCCTCACCACCGTCGCCTGGGTCTACGCCCCCGACCGCCGCCACCCAGTGGCGCGAATCGAGGTCGCCCTCGACCTGCTCCTGCGCCGCGGCGTCGACGCCGAGCAAATCGACCAGTTGCGCGACGATCTGACCCGCTTCCCAACCCACGTACCCGGCGATTCCGAGTCGCTGGTGGAACTGCCGCTCAGCGTTGAACTCGGCGGCGCCGACATGGAACGCCTGGCCTCGGCCCTGGTCCAGTTCGGCTTGTCCCTCGCTTGACCGCCACGGACCTCGACGACAACCCACAGCCGGCGGTGGCCACCCGCTGGGCCACCATGGCCGTCGTCGCCAGCGGCGTCTTCATGGCCACGCTGGACGCCAGCATCGTCAACGTCTCGCTCCCCACCCTCGTCCGCGAACTCGACGCCCCCTTCGACCGCGTCCAGTGGGTCACCCTGGCCTACGTCATTGCCATCACCAGCCTGCTCCTGCCCGCCGGCCGTCTGGCCCAGATGCGCGGCGCCAAGCGCCTCTACCTGTTCGGGTTCCTGGTCTTCACCATCGGCTCCCTCCTCTGCGGCCTGGCCCCCAACGTCGGACTCCTCATCGCCGTCCGCGTTGTCCAGGGCATCGGCGGCTCAATCGCCCAGGCCCTCGGCCCGGCCCTGGTGGTCTCCGCCTTCCCGCCCAGCGAACGCGGCAAGGCCATCGGCTTCATCCTCTCGGCCGTATCCATCGGCCTCGTCAGCGGTCCCGTGGTGGGCGGCCTGATTCTGGGATCCCTGGGCTGGCCGTTCATCTTCCTGATAAACGTTCCGATTGGCGTGGCGGCAATATCCCTGGGCGCTCGAATCCTGCCTGAGGGCGCACAAGGCACCGGCGGCCGCTTCGACCTTCGCGGAGCGGCATTCCTCACGATCGGCCTCACCCTGCTGGTCGTCGGCCTGAACCGCATCCAGACCCTGGGCCTCAGCTCACCCATCGTCATCCTGCTGGTCGCAACGGGCATTGCCCTGCTGCTCGCCTTTGGCTGGTGGCAAACCCGCACGCGCTGGCCAACGATCCAGCCGGCCATGTTCCGCGTGCCGGACTTCACCGCCTCGATGTTGGCCGGCTACCTGGCGTTCGCCGGCGCCGCCACCCAGATCCTGCTGCTGCCGTTCTACCTCCAGCGCGTGCTGGAACTACCGGTCCAGCAGGTCGGCCTCCTCATGGTCACCGTCCCGGCCCTCATGGGACTCCTCGGCACACCCGCGGGAATGCTGGCCGATCGCACGAGCTCGCGAACCGTCGGCGCCCTCGGCATCGGCCTCGTCGCCGTCGGCCTCGCGCTGCTTACCACGCTAGCGGCCGACACGGCGCCCTGGGCCGTCGTGCCCCGTCTGGCCGTCATCGGCATCGGCATGGCCATGTTCAACAGCGGCAACGCCAGCATGCTTATGGGCTCCGCCGCCGCCGAGCACCGCAACCAGGCCAGCGCCGTCCTGGCGCTGGCCCGCAACATGGCCCAGGCCACCGGCCAGGCCCTGTGGGGCACTATCTGGGCCTCGATCGTGGTGCTGCAACTTGGCGTTCCCGGCCCGGACGCCGCCGCCGGCCCCGACACAGTCAGCGCCTTCCAAATCGTCTTCGGCGCCGCCGGCGCCGTCGTGCTCCTGGGAGTCGTCGTAACTGTCGCGCCGCTGCTGGCTTCGAGACCTGAGCGCTAAAAGCGTCGGCGCAAGTCGACAATCGGTACGTCAGCCGAAGCCTCTGGCATCTCCTGTGGCGCCGCACCGGGACGCAGCGGGTCCGGCGACTCGTCGGATCCAACGCCGCGCAGACGCTGGAGCAGCGCGATGCCCTTCCGCGTATCGCTTGCAATCCGCGCCGGAACCTGCGTCCGCAGCCGCAACCGAAAGCACCAGTACGTAAAGTCCTTCCAGTCAGCCCAGCGCACCCGACCGTCGTCCTTCAGTCCGCGCCCGGCCCGATAGGCCGCCAGCAGTTCGTCAAGCGTCGTGCCGTAGACCACCTGGTACACATCCACAGCCCCCCGATCCAGCGGATGGCCCTTCCCCACCTGCAGTTCAACCGCATGCACCACGGCTTCCTCGACATCGACTCCATAGAAGTAGTTCAGGTGAGCATTGAAACGGGCCGTTCCCAAGGCGCCGGCGAACGCATCGCCGGAAACATGAACCGGCGGCCGCCCATGAAACCGAAGCTCGTTCCGCTCCGCCCTCGGCACTGCGTCCCGCCGGGTACTGGCGATGCGGTCGATGAGGAGCACCAGGTCCAACGCCTCGCGAGCGACGAGGTAGGTGAGACGACGCCCATGGTGGACTTCATCCGCCAGTCGCCATTGACCGCATGCCCGCAGCGCCGCCAGAAACCAATGGGTTCCGGCCTCGAGCTCCGCCTCGAAACGGCGCAGCGGATCGGCCGCCGCTTCGAGCGCTTCGTCCGGCGCGACAATGATCGGCTCCAGCGGTTGGTCCGACAGCGGGTAATCCGTTCATGCCTGCACCCCGGCGTACCATGCATTGTGCTCTTCCGCCGCGATCGGCATCGAATCACGCATGCGCTACCGGATCCACTGTGACGGCGCCAGCCGGGGCAACCCAGGCGAAGCCGCGGCAGGCGTCGTGATCTACGACGCCTTTGGGACCATCGCCGGGCGAATCGCGGTGCGCCTGGGTGTGATGACGAACAACCAGGCGGAATACCACGCGGTGCTGGCCGGCATGCGACTGGTTGAGCAACTTCGGCCAAGCGCCATCGAGTTTCGGCTCGACAGCGAGTTGGCGGTCCAGCAGCTGTCCGGGGCCTGGAAGATCAAGAACACCAGGCTGCGCGACCTCGCGGCCCGAGTGCACGCAGCCGCTCCGGTGGGCGTGCCCGTGAGCTACGTGCACCTCGGGCGGTCCGAAAACTCGCTCGCTGACCGGCTGGCGAACTGGGCCCTCGACCGCACCTCCCCGGACACCGCGAACGGGTTCTAGACACCGCTCACGCCGGACCATCGAGCGCCGCCGAAAAATCCCCGTGGGGATCGGTGGTTTGTTGTTGACACGCGGTGGGGAATATGCTTCACTATTACGGCCAAATGACCACAGATGTGGTGATTGGTGGGTTGTTGTGGGGAATAAAGGGGTAGGCTTCGGCCGAAATACGGGGCATGGCCAGCTTCAAGGGGACCTATGTCCACCAGTTGGACGCCAAGGCGCGCCTTGCGTTTCCCAGTCGGCTTCGCGCCCAGATTCCGGAGGGGGGCACATTGACCGTCAGCGCCGAGAATTGTCTGACGTTCTATCCGTCCGCCCTGTGGATCGACGTGGAGCACGAGTTGGGCAGGCTGGATCCCCTGAATCCCGACGCCCGCGATACCAAACGACAAATCTTCGGATCCGCCGAGGATGTGACATTCGACAAACAAGGTCGGATTCCGATTGCCATCCACCTACGCGACCACGCGGGACTGACCAAGGAAGTGGTCGTCATGGGCGTGGGTGACGTGATTGAACTATGGGACGCAACGGCCTGGCAGAAGCGCCACGTCCGCATCGCCGCCGATGCGTCCGACATCATGCGGCGCGCCCGCGGAGGCGTACCGCACTCTCTTTAGGGTGTTCTGTGTGGGGCGCGGCGCCTCCCCCGCGCCCCACACACACCGAATCCCATGACCACCGGGCCCAGTCGGCACGAGCCTGTGCTTGTGGAAGCCGTGGTCGAGGCGCTGCGGCCATGCCTGGACGGGCCTGTCGTGGATGGGACAGCCGGACTCGGCGGTCACACGCAAGCCCTGCTAGACGCCGGGGCCGCGCGAGTCATTGCGATCGACCTCGACCCGGACGCCGTGCGCTGGCTGGCCAGGCGTTTTCAGGGCGATTCTCGAGTCCAGCCCGTACATGCCAGCTATGCGGAACTGCCGGGACTACTTGGGGCCAAACGCCCAGCGGGTGTCCTCCTGGACCTTGGGGTGTCATCGCGCCAGCTGGAGACAGCGGATCGTGGTTTTTCGTTTCGACTGGAGGGTCCGCTGGACATGCGGTTTGACTCAACGTCCGGCGCGCCGGCCGCGCGGTTGGTGAATCGTCTTCCCGAAGCTGACTTGGCTGCGCTACTTCGCAAATATGGCGAGGAGCGCCGCGCGCGCGCGGTTGCACGTCGGATTGTGGCAAGACGCCCGCTCGAATCCACGACTGAGCTCGCCGGGGTCGTGGCAGGGGCATTTCCCCGGCGACAACGCCTTCACCCCGCCACACGGACGTTTCAAGCCCTACGTATTGCAACGAATGAAGAACTGGAGGTTTTGCGCGAAGGGCTGGCCAAAGCACACCGCGCATTGCGTGAGCACGGCCGGCTTGCGGTGATCGCCTTCCACAGCCTGGAGGACCGGGTTGTAAAGCAGACGTTTCGCACGTGGGCGCGCAATGGTGACGGAGAGGTTTTGACTCGACGCCCTGTCCGACCCGGCCGATCGGAATCTCGGCGAAACCCGCGTGCACGGAGTGCTCGGCTCCGCGTCCTTGCCAAGGCGAAGAGCGACTGATGGCCCTTCGGCAAGAGCCATTGCTTCGCGACACGGCCTGGGTCGTGCGGGCCAGCCGGTGGCTGCCAACTGCCATCCCGCTATCACGACTCGTTCTGGTGATCATTGTCGCGGCGTTTGTGCTCGCCATGGTGTGGGTTCAACAAACCCAGACATTGGTGCGCCTGGGCGGCGAGATCCAGCGACTGGAGCGTCGGCTCGAATCGGTCGTCCTAGAACGGCAGCAAGTCCTTGCGGAATTAGCCGTTCATAACGACCTCTCGCGGGTGCAGCGCATTGCGTACACCGAACTTGAGATGCGGGAGCCGCGCAGACCTGTCTTCGCCCGAGCACAGCCGCTTCCCCCGGGTGTTTCGTTTGATTTGCCGCTATGGGCCGCGCCAACGCAGCCGCTCGCGGAGTACCCGTGGTGGGAAGCTCTGACTCGAGAGATCAGTGCGCGAATCTCACGGCTCGCAGAATAGGCCCCGGGCGCCCGACGACCGGGGCGAACCGCCAGACCCATCGCGGCGGCTAGTGGTCATGCTCGCCGGTGCCGTGGCCTCAGCCGGCGTTCTGGGGTGGCGCCTGTTCGACTGGCATGTGCAGCAGTCCGCCGAACTTTCGGCCCGCGGCGCCAGCTCACTACTCACACGCAGTGAGATCACCCCTCGACGCGGCAGCATTCTAGACCGCGACGATGATGTCTTAGCCATAAGTCGAGGCGCGGTGCGGGTGGTTGCGGACCCACTGACGATTCACGAATCGTCCGATCCCTTCGAGGTTGCCGACCGTTTGAGCGGCATTCTGAATTTGGATCCGGCTAGCGTGGCTGAACGCCTGGGCAACCCAAACCTGCGGTACTCGGAAATCGCACGAGGCCTTGTCGATGAGCCGGCAAGGGCGATTGCGGAGGGAATCCAGGACGGGCAGTTGCCTGGTGTACGCCTGGATCCTGATCGCGTTCGCGTCTATCCCAATCAGGAACTTGCGGCACATGTTCTGGGATTCGTCGGTGAGGGCGCCGAACGCCCGGGTGACATTGTGGGTCAGGCCGGAGTCGAAGCCTGGTACAACGACATATTGGGCGGGCAATCCGGACTCGTGAGTTCGGACATCGACCGCCTCGGCCGCCGAATCCCAATCGGCCGGTATGCGCTTCAGCCTCCGCGGCACGGAGGGCATGTGTCGCTCTCAATCGATCGCACGATTCAGCACATTGCCGAGCAGGAACTAGAAGCGGCAATTGAACAGTTCGGTGCAACTGCTGGCACCATTCTCATCACCAATCCTCGAACAGGCGAAGTGTTGGGCCTCGCCAACCGCCCGACTTACGATCCGGGCCGCGTCCACACTTATCGCGAGTTTGGCCCCGAGTTCGCAAATCGCGCGTGCAACCTCATCTATGAGCCGGGGAGCACGTTCAAGCTGATAACGATGGCCACTGGACTCGACGTCGGAGCAATACGACCCGAGACCACACACAACCTACCCGGAACCGTTGACTACTTCGGTCAGGAGTTCAAGAACTGGGACGAGCGAACGTACCCAGAGCAGACGATGGTCAGCGTGCTGCAGCACTCCAGCAACACTGGGACTATCTTCGTGGCCGACACCGTCGGTGCCAACACGTTCTACGAGTACATCACGCGATTCGGCTTTGGCGCACGAACCGGGGTCGATATGGCAGGCGAAGTGCCTGGCATTGTCCGGCGGCGTGGAGATCAGGGCTGGTTTCTGCCGGACTTAGCCTCCAATTCGTTTGGCCAGGGAATATCCGTCACGCCGCTGCAGCTGGCAACCGCCGTCGGCGCCATCGCGAACGACGGTGTGATGATGCGGCCCCACGTCGCCCGATCGGTGACGCACGCCGACGGAAGCCGAGAGACGATCGAGTCGGAACCGATACGTCGCGTCGTTTCGCGGGAAACAGCCCAGACTCTGATCAAGATGATGGAGGCCGCAGAGTCGGGCGTGCTGGAAAACCTCGCCCGCGTGCCAGGCTACCGAACCGCAGGCAAAACTGGAACGTCCGAGATCGCATCGAGCGGCCGATTTCTGGAGGACACGTCGATTGCGTCGTATATCGGCTTTGGGCCTTTAGAGCTCCCACAGGTACTGACGCTCGTAGTCATCGAGCGACCGCAAGCCGCCTTTTTTGGCGCATATGTAGCGTCTCCCACGTTCGCGAGAGTGATGAGTCGGGTATTCGCACACCTTCGCGTGCCTCCGCGCATAACTCAGTCGTGAGCACGCGCGCAGGTCAGTGGATTGGCGGACGGCTACCCAGTTGGCCTGCGCGAGATCCCTATCTGCTGCTTTTGACATTCATCCTGCCACTCGGGGGCGTTGTCCTGGTGGCGAGTGCGCGGGTGCCAGTCGTGCTGGCCGGAGACTCAGTCTTTGAACGTGTCTCGGTTCAGCAGATGGTTCTGGCTGGTGTCGGCGTTGTGCTGGCACTGGGACTGAGCGCGGTCAATTACCGCAGGTACGTCAGAATCGCGCCGTTTGGCTTGGCTGGCGCGTTGATTGCCCTGGTGGGCGTGCTCTTCGTTGAAGACGCGACAAGTCTCTTCGCAGCACGACGCTGGTTTCGCGTGGGGGGGCTCACGTTGCAGCCCAGCGAGTTTGCGAAAGTAGCCATGGTAGTGATGTTGGCCGCGCTCGCACAGCACTATGGCGGCCGAATCCGCGAGATTCGCGTCTCCATTCTCGTTATGGGCGGGGTCGTTGCCGTCGTCGTGCTCCCGATTGTCCTGGAGCCGGACTTGGGCGCTGCGATCACCATCGCATTCGTTGGCTTTGCAATGATCTTTGCAGCGGGCGCCCGCCTTTGGCACCTGCTCTTGGGCTTTGCGTCGCTGGTACCCGTGGCGCTGATCTCCATCTCGCAGAACGCCTATCAGCGCGAACGCCTTTTCACGTTTCTCAGCGGCGATCCAGACGTAGCGCGCACTGGATACCAAGCCGCCCAAGCACAGATCGCTATGGGGTCAGGCGGCATTACGGGTCGCGGGCTTGGTCTGGGCACACAGAAGTTTCGGCTGCCGATTCCGGACTCTGATGCTGTATTCGCAGTTCTGGGCGAGGAGTTTGGTTTTGTGGGCACCGGGCTGGTCCTGGTGCTGTTTCTGGCGCTGTTTGTGCGTGGGATTCAGATTGCGGCGGCAACCGATGACGTATTCGGCCGCCTCTTGGCCATTGGCATCGTGACGCAACTCTGCTTCCAAGCGTTCGTCAATATGGCTGTTGTGACCGGACTGACGCCAGTGACGGGAATCACGCTTCCTTTCATTAGCCGTGGCGGCTCATCTCTGCTCGCATCCATGATCCTGATGGGCATCTTGATGAACGTCGCTCGACAGTCCGACCTGGGACGAAGCGAATGAGGCTGGTGCTCGTTGGCGGCGGTACGGCAGGCCACATATTCCCCACGATTGCTGTGGCCGAGCAAGCCGCCAAGATTGCAGGTTCGACAGCCAGTCTCACCGCGGTATGCGGGTCCAGAGACTTGGATCGGCTGCTCTATCGTGATGTCGAGCTTGAAGTTCTTCCGCTATCCGCCCGCGGCTTAGTGGGCGTGGACTGGTGGCGGTTGCCCTGGCGCGCCTGGCTCCTCGTTCAGTCGTTGTGCTTGATCTGGCGCGACTTCAGTCAACGACGGCCAGCTGCGGTCATCGCGAGCGGCGGCTACGTCAGCGTGCCGGTGCTACTGGTGAGTTGGGTGCAACGCATTCCGTCGGTGATCTTCTCAGGCGACGCAGCGCTGGGTTGGGCTACACGAGTCATGGCGCCGCTGACGTCAGTGGCCACCATCGCGTTTGACGAAGCACGCACCCAGATTCGGCGCGTGCCGGTGGAGCGAACCGGATACCCGGTACGTGCATCGTTTGTCGCACCCGATGCAGCCAGCGGGCGTGCAGAGCTCGGAATCTCACGTGGTGAGCCGCTCATCGTCGTCATGGGCGGCAGTCAGGGCGCCCACGTCATCAATACCGCGCTTCGTGCGGACCTGTCGCATTTGCTCGCCAAGGGTCATGTGGTGCACGTCAGCGGGCAGCGTGACTACCGGTCGCTAAGGGCCGATCGCGAACGCCTCCCTGCATCGCTGCGACAGCGATATCACCTGCACGCTTTCATTGACCGTGGGGTTGCGGACCTGCTGGCCGCAGCCGATGTTGTTGTCAGCCGCGCTGGTGCCACGTCAGTAGCTGAACTTAGCGCAGTAGGGACGGCCGCCGTGCTGATTCCCGGCACATTTGGCGCAGGGCATCAGATTGCAACCGCCCGGGCTATGGCCGCAGCTGGTGCGGCCGTAGTGCTTTCCGAGGCAGAACTGTCATCCGGCGGTCTACTTCGCACGCTGCTTGACCTGCTGGGCGATCCAGAACGCCTACGCTCGCTCGGCGCCGCTTCTCTGTCGCGGGGCCAGCCAGACGCCGCCGCTCGCATTGCAGGAATTGGCCTGCGGCTTGCAGGCCATCCAGCAACAGCCGATCCATGACACATCTGCAGGTCACGGACCCCCTAGTGCGCCGCGTCCACATCGTGGGCATCGGAGGCAAAGGAATGAGTGCCATCGGCGCGGCACTACTAGACATTGGCAAGACTTTGAGCGGTAGCGATCTCGAACGATCGCCGCAGACAGAACGACTCCGCCGCCGCGGCGCTCGCATCAACATCGGGCATTGCGCGGACTATATCGCCGACACCGACATGGTTATTCATTCGTCGGCCATTCCACCAACGAATCCTGAACTGGCTGCAGCACGCGCCGCCGGCACAGCGATCGGGACCCGAGCGGAAGCCGTGGCCGCGCTATTCAATGATCGGCTCGGAATCGCCGTCGCTGGCACGCACGGCAAGACCACCACTGCCGCGCTAACGGCGACCGTCCTGCGCGGCGCCGGCCTTGCGCCCTCGTTCCTCATTGGCGCTGACATTGCGTCATTGGGCGGAGTCAACGGGAGAATTGACTCCGGAGCTTGGATGGTTCTGGAGGCCGATGAGTTTGACGGCGCCTTTCTCTCTTACCAGCCCCGGGTGGCAATACTCACGCATCTTGAACCAGATCACCTGGACTACTTTGGCAGCGTCGACCGGATGGTTGCCGCGTTTGAGACTTTCGTGGATCAGCTGCCGAAGGACGCAACACTTGTCGCCCGGCGGGATGTGGCACTGCTTCGCCGAGTGGCCGAACGCCACTCAAGAGAAGTGACCTGGTTCGGTCCCGGCGGCGACTGGTGCATCGAGCACTATCGGCCCGGTATCCCTGGCCCGACGCTCGACATTTCAGGACCTCGTGGTCCGTTGGTGCTAAACCTGCCAATGCCCGGATGGCACAACGCTCTCAATGCGCTGGCCGCCTTGGCCGCCGCGTCGCTGGCGGGTGTCGATTCAACAGAAGCTGCCAGGTCAATTGAGGCCTTCCAGGGCACCGAGCGCCGCTTGCAGCTTCGTGTCAAGGCGCGGGGCATCCGCGTCCTTGAAGACTACGCCCATCACCCAACCGCAGTGCGCGCAAGCCTGCAGGCGGTACGCGAGCTGAAGCCCCGGAGTGTGATTGCGATCTATCAGCCGCTGCTCCAGTCCAGGACACGGGACCTTTTTGACGACTTCCTGTGCGCGTTTCGGGATGCTGACGAAGTGCTTCTGGCGGACATTCACTCACCGCCGGGACGCGAGGACCCTATTGATATCTGTTCCGCAGACCTGGCGGAGGCGCTGATTCATCCCAACGCGGAGGCGCTGTCAAGCCTTGATGCCATTGCCGATCGCGTGCTGAGCGAGGCCATGGACGGCGATCTGATCCTGGTCATGGGCCCCGAAGCCATTACACCACTGGCCGACCGCCTAGCCGCAGAAGTCTCACAGGTCCCGACCAGATGACCAGCGAGGCGCGATTCCCGTCAGGGCTTCGGGTTCGGACACAGGAACCGATGGCTCGTCACACGTCGTTCGGCGTGGGGGGGGCCGCGGACTACTGGGTGGAAACCCGGACCTTGGATTCGCTTCGGCTGGCACTCGAGTCCGCTGATCGTCTGAACATCCCGCGAACGATCATGGGGCACGGAACCAACACACTGGTGGCCGACGCCGGTGTCGAAGGACTGGTGATCAACAACCGGTGCATGGACTTTGAGCCAAGCAGCGCTGCCGGGCTTATACGCGTGGCATCGGGTCACAGCATGGCACGTCTGGCAGGACGCTGTGCACGTCTTGGATTGGGAGGCCTTTCGTTCGCTATTGGAGTTCCTGGAACGGTCGGCGGCGCGGTATTTGGAAACGCTGGTGCGTTCGGATCAGATGTCGCCTCTGTACTCGAGTCAGCTCTCGTCTGGCGGCCAGGCCAGGAAAGAGAATCGGCTGCCTACGAGTTTGGTTTCGCATACCGCCATAGCAACCTACAGGGGGAAGACACGAATCCAGTTGTGCTGGCCGCATCGTTCCGCGTTCAAAGGTCCGACCCAGGCGCACTTCGCACGGACTTGCTAAGGCTGGCCCGGCAGCGACGGGCCACCCAACCGCAAGGGCAAAACGCGGGGTCGTTCTTTATGAATCCGGACGGCGACTATGCAGGGCGACTGATTGAAACAACGGGCCTGAAGGGCAAGGCTCTTGGCGGCGCGTTCGTTTCGCCGATCCATGCAAACTTTATCTCCGCCCGACCAGGCGGAACAGCTCGCGACGTATTGGACCTGGCCATTGCAGTACGAGCACGCGTGGCCGAAGCAACCGGTATCTGGCTCACACCCGAAGTCCGGCTGTTGGGCCGCTGGAATAGCCGCGCCCAGGCGCTGTATTCATGACCGAGGTACGCGCCAGCTTGTTTACAAAGGTGATGTCGCTCGCAATCGCGGCACTCACGGCAGGTCTACTGATTTGGCTTCTCAATTCGCCGGTGTTCAACGTGCGAGATGTTGTCGTTCACCGGGCCGACTCATCGCCGCCGCCGGCGGTGAATCCGGCAGCTATCGAAGCGGCCGCGCGTCCGCTCGTGGGAATAAGCGTGTTTCGGATTGACACGGCAGCGCTGCAGCAGAAGATTCGGAACCTACCAGGGGTCGCGGACGCGCTGGTGCACGTGAGGGTTGATGGACGGGCCACGGTGACGGTTGCCTACGAAGCGCCGGTCGCGAACTGGATTGTCAGAGGCCAGAGCTACCTGGTGAACGCCTCCGGTGAAGTTCTCGCCGAACAGTTCGAGCCTGAAATCCCGCTCACAATTGAAGACGCATCGCCCAACGGGCTGGAGTCAGGCGCACTGGTCAACGTGGGAGCGTTGTACGCCGCTCACCAACTACAGAGCAACTTGCCCCTGCTTCGAGTGATTCCCAGCCGAATCCGCTATTCGGCTGGGAGGTTAATCGTGGTCGACCACGCGGGTCGAGAGTTGGACTTTGGCGACACAGCACACCTGGACGCAAAGCTCATGGCGTTACATGCCGTGCTGGAGCAGGCGAATCGCTTAGGAGAGCGAATCGCCAGCGTGGACCTTCGGCCTATCGAACGGCCAACATATCGGACTGTGGATGCCCCGCCGCTGGCAAAGTCGCGGGAGCTGCAAGATCCGTGAGCGTTTTATGTAAACTGTCGCTTCTGCCACAAGAAGCACTGGCGAAGGTTTGGAAATGAGCCGCAGCCCTACTTTCGTGGGTCTTGATGTGGGGACTACCAAGACCTGCGCGGTGATCGGGCAAGAGTATCGCGGTGCCCAATTCCACATTCTCGGCGTGGGTACCGCTCCGTCTTACGGGCTGAAAGGCGGCCAGGTAGTCGACGTGGTGCTTACTGTGAAGGCTATCGATGAGGCGATCTATCGGGCCGAGAAGGCCGCAAGGGTGCGAGCCTCACAAGTCATAACCGGTATTGCGGGCGGCCATTTGCAGTCGCACAGTCAGCGGGGCGAAGTTCACCTTCCACCCAACGAGCGTGAAGTTCGCGAGCGGCACGTCGGGGCCGTGGTTCGCGGCGCAACGTTGCTGAGCCTGTCCGAAGACCGCGAGGTGGTGGCCGTCATTCCCAAGACCTTTGCCACCGACCATCTGACCGACGTACTGGATCCGCGAGGCCTGACCGCACGCCGACTGTCAGTTGAAGCCCACGTGATCACCGGCGCTACGAACGCAATGTCGAACCTAGAGCACTGCGTGGATCAGGCAGGCCTGTCAACGCGGGGCCGCGTGCTGCAGCCACTTGCCTCGGCGCGTGCCTGCCTGACGCCGGAGCAGCGGCGCGAGGGCGTAGTACTGATTGACATTGGCGGCGGAACAACCGATGTCGCGCTATTTGTAGATGATGCCTGCTGGCACATTGCCGTAGTCCCGATCGGAGGCGCGCTGGTCACGGCCGACATTGCAAGGGGTCTACGGCTGCCGACCAAGGTCGCGGAGGCCCTGAAAGTTGAGCACGGTAGCGTCGCGCTCCCGCCTGACGACCACGAAGCGACTGTCGCCGTGCCTGGATTTGACCACGGCGCGCCGGTGGCGGTGCGGCGCCGCGACCTGTCAGAGGTTGTCACGGCGAGAATGGAGGAGTTGCTGCATCTGGTGCTGCACGAGATCGGGCGCAGCGGCTACTACGAAATGCTCCCCGCTGGCGCGGTGCTCACCGGCGGCGGTTCGCGCCTGGCCGGACTTCGCAACTTCGCCAGCGACGTCCTAGATATGCCAGTGACCATGGGACAGCCTCCCGCGCTTTGGGGTCTTGGAGAAAACCTTCGGGCGCCCGAGTTCAGCACCGGAATCGGCCTCGTGCTAACAGCAGCCGCCGCCGAGGAAGCGGACGGCTGGGTTTCCGGGGCGAGCCGCCGGAATCAGGGTGTACTGGATCGGCTCGGTGGATGGATGAGATCCGTGGTCTCGCCCTCGGCCCGCTGAAATGCGCTCTCAGATGATTAAGTTCCGGCATAATGGCGTTACTGTTGTGGCGTTGCACCGTGAGCGGTCTGGCCGTCCAGTGTTGGCGCGCCTGGGAAGGGTGAGTGGACATGGCCGAGAGTGAAGGCCGCGGTGGAAGTCGAATCACGCGGCTGACGGGTCCCGATGGTGAGCCGCGTACGGCGGCGACAGGGCGCGAGTCGCGTCATCCGCTGGGCGGTGACTCACTAGCCGAACTAAAAGTCGTCGGAATTGGCGGCGGCGGAAGCAACGCCGTAGACCGGATGATTGAAGAACATGTGCAGGGCGTTGAGTTCATTGCGATCAACACTGATGCGCAGGCGCTCGTTCGCTCCAGTGCGCCAACACGAATCCGTGTCGGCGACAAGGCCACGCGAGGCCTCGGCTCCGGAGGCCAGCCTTCACTGGGCCAGAAGGCGGCCGAAGAATCTCTGGATGAGATTCGCGAAGCTGTGGAAGGCGCCGACATGGTGTTCATCGCCGCCGGCATGGGTGGCGGTACCGGTACGGGTGGCGCGCCAGTGGTGGCCGATGTGGCGCGTGAAACGGGCGCACTAACGGTAGGCATTGTCACCCGGCCCTTTGACTTTGAGGGCAGTACCAGGGCCCGCTACGCCGAAGAAGGAATCCGGAATCTGCACGAGCGCGTGGACACCCTCGTGATGATTCCAAATCAGCAGTTGCTTGCTGTCGCCGACCCGAAAATGTCGGTGACTGAGGCCTTTGCGCTGGCCGATGACGTGCTGCGACAGGGTATCCAGGGCGTTTCCGACCTCATCACCCAGCCTGGGCTGATCAACCTTGACTTCAACGACGTGCGCGCGGTAATGACCGAATCGGGCACGGCCTTGATGGCCATCGGCGAGGCTCAGGGTGAAGACCGAGCCACCGATGCCATTCACCAGGCCCTCAACAGCCCGCTGCTCAATGTGTCGGTGGATGGCGCTCGGGGTGTGCTGCTCAACTTTACCGGCGGCCCCGACATGACGCTCCACGAGGTGAATGAAGCTGCCGACATCGTAGCCAAGGCTGCGGAGCCGAATGCCAATATCATCTTTGGAACGGTCATCGACGAGGCTATGGAAGGTCGCCTGCAGGTAACCGTTATCGCGACCGGGTTTCAGACCGGCACGGCGGAGGCACGTCCGACTCGCCGGCGCAGTTCTCGGATGTCGAGCAGCCCGGTGGTCCGGGAGCTTGATTTCTCGAGCCGCTCGCGTGAGTCGAGCGAAGTGGAGATTCCGGCCTTTCTGCGTCGCCGCTCGGAAGGTCGCTGACCCGCTAGCTGAGCAGCGCATGACGCAGGCCGATGCCGCCGCAGGGATTGCCGCGCGGGTTGCGACGGTCCGCACACGAGTTGCTGCGGTGTGCCACGAGGCCAGCCGTTCGCCAGACTCTGTAACGCTGGTGGCCGTGTGCAAAACCTTTGACGCGGAGACTGTGCGGCACGGCTTGGCAGCGGGGCTGACGGAACTGGGCGAAAATCGGGTTCAAGAAGCTCAGGCCAAGATCCCCCAAGTCGGAGGAGGACGCTGGCATCTCGTCGGCCACCTGCAACGCAACAAGGCGCGCGTTGCAACTCAACTATTCTCGCTGATCCACTCGGTGGATTCGGTGCGCCTGGCGCGCCGTCTCGAGGCTGTGCGAGCAGACCGTCCGTGCAACGTGTTGATCCAGATCAATCTCACCGACGCGCAGACGCAAGGCGGCATTGAGCCTTCAGGCCTGTCGGAGCTGGCGTCGGTCATTGACCGCGAGACCGGCCTGACATTGCGCGGGCTGATGACAATAGGTCCAATGGGCAGTGACGTGACGGCCAGCCGCGCCTGCTTTCGCCGGCTGCGTGAACTGCGCGACTCCCTGCGAGGCAGGCTTCCCAACCAGCCGATATCTGAACTTTCTATGGGTATGACGGATGACCTCGACGCGGCGCTGATGGAAGGCGCCACAATCGTGCGCGTCGGACGCGCTATCTTTGGCACGCGCTCCCCGGATCCAGGTTCCTGACACAACGTGCTTCCAGCACTCGTCCAACTTCTCGACTGGCTGGTGACGATCATCGTCTTCGCCATCATCGGTCGTGCCATCCTTTCCTGGTTCGTCCGCGATCCGTCCCACCCGATTCTGCGGCTGCTAATTGACGTTACGGAGCCGATTCTGGGCCCCATCCGCCGTGCGCTACCGCAATCCTGGATGATTGACCTTTCGCCGCTTATCGCGATTCTGGTCATCCAGGTGCTCTGGAGCCTTGTGCGTTCGCTCGCGCTCGGGTAAGCGATCGATGACAGAGCCGCCACATGCCTGCCACTACTCGACTCCGCGTCCGAGGCACGACGCGCTCACGTTCCACCGACCTGCGGCGACGAGCTGACGGCTCGCTTGCTGCTCGAGTCTCCGCGCCGCCAACCGACGGTAGCGCCAACCGCGCACTGATTGGTCTCTTGGCGGAGATCCTGGACCTGCCGCGGCGAGAATTCAGCATCGAAGGCGGCAAGCACGCTCGCTACAAGCGAATCGCCGTTACCACCGATAATCCAGTCGTCCCGCAGGCGGCCGTCAATCGCCTGGAGGCCTCCCGATGATCCAGCGTCCGAGGGGAACCGCTGACCGCTTGCCCGCTGTGGCGGCCACCTGGCGATTGGTGACCGACACCTTTCAGCGCCAGTGCGAACTGCGCGGCTTCGCGCCGATCAGCACCCCAACCATTGAGCGAAGCGAGCTCTTCACTCGCACGACCGGCGATGCAACGGACCTGGCGCAGAAGGAGATGTATAGCTTCGAGGATCGTGGCGGTGACTCTCTCACGCTGCGGTCGGAAGGCACGGCGCCCGTCGTCCGCGCCTACGTACAGAACGGTCTGCACAACCTGCCGCAACCCGTCAAGCTGTACTACGTCACTTCGATCTTTCGTTACGACCGTCCGCAAGCCGGCCGTTATCGGGAGCACCACCAAATTGGCGCCGAAGCGCTCGGTGATTCCAGTCCGGCTGTCGACGCCGAGGTGATTGACTTGCTCTGGTCCACCTACCGCTCCCTTGGGATTGACGACGTGACGCTTGAATTGAACTCGCTTGGAGACCCGGACACCCGGCCCGCATATCGGCGGGCGCTCGTGGACTACTTCACGCCCCTGGCCGAGCGTCTGGACTTTGATAGTCGCGAGCGGCTGACCTCCAACCCGCTGCGGATTCTCGATTCCAAGAATCCGGCGGTCGCCGACCTGTGCGCCGACGCGCCACGGTCACTGGACTTTCTCGGCGAATCCGCGCGTGCCCACTTTGACGCGCTCCAGGTGCTGCTGGAGTCGCTCGAGATCCCCTTTGCGATCAACCATCGCCTGGTACGCGGCCTGGACTACTACAACCGCACGGTCTTCGAGTTCGTCCCACCCGACGCGGGTTCGCAGAGCACGGTTGGTGGCGGCGGACGCTATGACTACCTGGCTGAGCTGATTGGAGCGAACCACGTGCCCGGCGTTGGCTTTGGCAGCGGCATCGAACGCGTGCTGCTCAACCTCGAGCGCTGCGGGTTGACCGCGCGAGCCTCTCGAACAATCGACGCCTATGTCGCGCCGCTGGCCGAAGCTGCGGTTGCGGACGCGATGCGGCTGGCTCGCCACCTTCGTCAGGCGGGCGTCGCCGTCGAGTGCGGCTTTCGCGCGGCCAGTCCCCGCTCGCACCTGCGTCGCGCGAGCCGGTCGCAGGCGCGAGTGGCGCTCCTGCTAGGAACGCGGGAGATCGAACGTGGGGTGGTGGCGCTGAAGCCACTGAACGGCGCCGCCCAAGTCGAGGTTCGCCGCGCTGACGCTGTGACTCAGATTCAGGCCGTTCTGGCAGGCGACTCGTGATCGTCGTCGTCGACTACGGTGCGGGCAATATC
>JAPPFO010000107.1 GCA_028875175.1 Chloroflexota bacterium
CCCCAACCCTCTCCCCCAGGAGAGGGAGGAAGACGACGGCCCGCTTCGGAGTGAGGGGAACGATCAACGTGACCCACTACCTGCTCACGGACTCGCTTGACAGGCGCCGGTGGCCCGGCAACACTTCCGCCCGATTGATCATAGTCATGCATCGTTCGTTCAGGTGCCCGTCCCAGGGAGAATAGGGAAGGCGGTGAGAATCCGCCGCGGTAGCGCCACTGTAAGCGGGATTTCGGGGCCGGAGCCCACTGTCGAGGAATCGATGGGAAGGGGCCGGCGACTAACCTAAGCCCGTAAGCCAGGAGACCTGCCTGAACGAGAGGTGACCGCTCTCCGCTTTAAGAGAGGGTTCCTCGGGGTCAGGCCATAGGGCCAGGCTCACGGAAGCCCTGGACTTCAGCGGAGACCCGCTGGAGGCAGGACTTGCGAGAGACCGCTCGGCTGACGTCGATGCGTAGATTCCGCCAGGCTGGCATTTCCGTTCGCCTTGCTGTTGGCGGCGTGCTGCTCGGCGGGCTGGTGCTGCTGGCATCGTTGATCTCGCTGAGCCTTGGGCCGGTTGAGATTCCGGCGGGGCACGTGGCGGCGGTCGTGCTGTCGTTTGTCGGCATGGACGTTGCGGAGGTCGGCCGTACCGAACACTTAGTCATCGAGCAGATTCGGCTGCCGCGGATCCTGGTGGGCGCCTTCGTGGGGATGGCGCTGGCGGTGGCCGGGGCGACGATGCAGGGGCTGTTCCGCAACCCGATGGCCGATCCCGGGATCATCGGGGTCTCGGCGGGCGGGGCGCTGGGCGCCGTGATTGCGATTGCCACGGGGCTTACGGGGCTGTTTTTCCTGGCGCTGCCGTCGTTTGCTTTCGTGGGCGCGGAGGCGGCGACGTTCCTGGTCTATGGCATTGCGGCGGTTGGCGGGCATTTCTCGATGGCGACGCTGCTGCTGGCAGGGGTAGCGGTGAACGCGTTCCTGGGCGCGGTGATCTCCGCGATCATCATTTTGCTGCCCGACAACGAAGCACTGCGCGAGATCCTGTTCTGGCTGGCGGGCGGCCTGGATTCGCGAGCCTGGGAGCACGTGCATATCTCGGCGCCGCTGATCGTTGGCGCCGCGGTGGTGATCCTGGTGCGCGCGCGTGACCTGAACCTGTTGATGCTGGGCGACGACGAGGCGCGGGCGCTGGGCGTACGGGTGGGGCTGACGCGCGTGGTGCTGCTGGCGGCCGCCGCTCTGGCCACGGGAGCAGCCGTGGCCGTGAGCGGAACCATCGCGTTTGTCGGGCTGGTCACCCCGCACATTTTGCGGCTGGTGCTGGGGCCGGATCACCGGGTGCTGATCCCGCTGAGCGCGCTGGCGGGGGCGGTGTTCGTGATCGTGGCCGACACGTTTGCGCGGACGATCATTCAACCGGCGGAGTTTCGGGTTGGCGTTCTCACGGCTGTCGTGGGCGCGCCGTTTTTCGTCTTGTTGCTGATTCGGAATAAGCGTCAGGCCTATGCGCTGTGATGCGCGACCACTTGAAAGGACTCTTGGATTCAATGCGTCAACTGCGTAGCTTCGTCGTGTTGCCGATTCTTGCGCTGGTGCTGGCGCTTGCCTTTTCGGCCTGCGGACCGGAGGACGATGTCTCGCCACCGCCGGCCGCAACGCCGCAGGTCGTACGCGCGGAGACAGCATCACCGCCGGCCGCTACGGCGCAGCCGACGCCGGAGGCCACGGTCGAGCCAACGCCGGCGGCGACCGCACGGCCGACAGCCAGCCCGGCGGCGACTCCAGCGCCGACGCAGGAGCCCACGCCGACGCCTGAGCCAACCGCCGAGGCCACGCCAATGGCGACAGCAGCGGCAACGCCGGAAGCTACGCCCAAGCCGGCCCCGACGGAGGAAGCCACTCCCGCCGCCCCGGCCTACGCCGAGGCGTTTCAAGGCGTGCGGGGAATTGTCGACCCGAGCAACTTCGGGTGGCCACGCGAGGTGGAGGGGCTGAACGGCGTCATTAGCATTCCGGCCAAGCCGCTCAGCATCATCACGGCGTCGGTGGGCCACGACGAGATGACGCTGGCGATCGTTCCGATCGAGCGACTGATCGCGGTGGGCGGTTCGTCAAAGAACGCGACGTATTCGAACGTCGCGGACCTGCTGCAGGAGAAGACCGAGATCTCGCGCGACCCGGAGACGATCATTGCCCAGGAGCCGGACATCATGGTCACGAGCCCGTTCTTCTCGGCGGACGGGATTGCGGCTCTGACCAAGGCGGGGATTCCGGTGATCCGGACCGAGCTCACGCAGGGTCCGGAGGCCCGGATCAGCAACATCCTGCTGATGGGTTACATCTACGGGGAAGAGGAGCGGGCCGTTGAGTTCGCCGCCGAGGTTCGCGAACGCTACGAGAGCCTGATTGCCGTGACCGGCGCGGTGGAGGAACAGCCGCGGGTCCTGGCCCTCACCCAGTTCGGCGACAAGATCTGGACGGCAGGCAAGGACTCCACCGAGGGCGGAGTCATCACGGCGGCCGGCGGCCTGAACGTGGCCGCGGAGGCCGGGATCGAGGGGAATCAGACCACCAGCCTGGAGGGTGTGATTGCCATGAACCCGGAGGTGATCGTGATTGCACAACCCGTTGAGTTTGGGGCCAACGAGTTCAGGCAGAGCCTGCTAGAGAATGAGGCGCTGGCTGAGCTACCGGCGGTCAAGAACGAGGCCATTTACGTGGTTGAAAGCAAGCACTTCACCACGTTGTCCTATTGGAACATCCGCGGGGCCGAAGACCTGGCCCGAATCCTGTGGCCGGACCAGTTGGGCGACTCCGAGAGTCCGCCCTTCAGCCTGGCGGAGTAGTTGACGATGCAGACCGAGCGATCGGCGTCTATCCGGGCGGACGAACTCGGCTTTCGGGTCGAGGCGAAGGCGCTGCTCGAGCGCGTGCGGCTGCACGCGGACCAGGGTCAACTGGTCGGTCTGATCGGTCCGAATGGCGCGGGGAAGTCAACGCTTCTCCGCGCCATTGCGGGCGTGCTGCGGCCGCAGGAGGGGGCGGTCTGGCTGGAGGGCGAAGAACTGAACTCCATGCCGGCCCGCGACGTGGCGGCCAGGATGGCCCTGGTTCCACAGATTGCTCCGTATACGCACGGGTTCACGGCGCGCGAACTGGTGCTGATGGGGCGGTATCCGCACCTGGGCCGGTTTCAAATTGAAGGGGCGGCCGACGAGGCGATTGCTCGCGAGGCGATGGAGCTCACGGAGACCGAGGAGTTCGCCGAGCGAACGCTGGACACGCTGTCGGGGGGCGAGCGTCAGCGGGTGTTTGTGTCGCGAGCCCTGGCGCAGCAGCCGCGCGTGCTGCTGTTGGACGAGCCGACGGCCAACCTGGACGTGCTGCACAAGCTGCGGGTGCTGGACCTGGTTCGGCGCCTGGTGGACGAGGGGTTGACGGCCGTGGCCGCCATTCATGATCTCGGGATGGCGGCGCGTTACTGCGATCGCCTGATTCTGCTGAGCAACGGCCGCGTCCTCGCCGAAGGGACGCCCGAGGAGGTGTTGGTCCCGGACATCATTGAATCCGCCTTCGGCGTTCGGTCAGCGGTTTACCCCGACCCCGTGACCGGTTCGTTGGTGGTCAGCCTTATTGCGCCGGCCGACGAGGACCGATCGCAAGTGGGCGCAACAGGGGCGAACGGCAGAAACGGTCACGAAAGCCGCCACCATCTGTCGGCGGAGGCCCGCGCAGCAACGCCCAGAGAAGCAAGGATATGAGCACTCGCGAGCCTGGAACACGACCCGCCGAGGTTCCCAAGCGCCCTCGCCGGCGTCATGGTCTGGTGATTGTGAACACCGGCGAGGGCAAGGGGAAGACGACGGCCGCGCTGGGGGTGATCTTTCGGGCGTGGGGTCGGGACTTCAAGATCCGGATGTTCCAGTTCATCAAGCACACCACCGCAACGTTCGGCGAACACCGGGCGGCCATGCGGCTGGACATTCCCATCGAGGCGCTGGGCGACGGGTTTACGTGGCTCTCGAAGGACATGGACCGGACCGCGGCGCTGGCGGTGGAGCAGTGGGGCCACTGCCAAGAGGCGATTCTGAAGGGTGACGAAGACATCATCGTGCTTGACGAGTTCACCTACGCCATGCACTACGGATGGGTGCCGGTGGAGGACGTGGTGGAGACGTTGAAGGCGCGGCCGGCGCCGCTGCACGTGATCATCACCGGACGGTATGCGCCGCAGAAACTGATCGACTGCGCGGATCTGGTGACCGAGATGAAGCTAATCAAGCATCCGTACCGCGAGCAGGGCATTCGGGCGCAACGGGGGATTGAGTTCTAAGGGTGACGCTTGACGAGGTCGTCGCCAGCATCCGACCGGCTGACGCCGGGGCAATGCGGGCGGCGATGGGGCGTCAGCAGCGGTTGACGAAGCCGCCGGGCAGTTTGGGCCGGTTGGAAGAGATTTCGATTCAGCTGGCCGGGATCTTCGGAACCGAGCGTCCGATCGCTCGAGACACCACCTTAATCGTTGCCGCCGCCGATCACGGGGTGGTCGCGCAGGGCGTGACCGGATATCCCCAGGCGGTTACGGCGCAGATGGCGCTGAATTTCCTGGCAGGTGGAGCCGCGATCAGCGTGATGGCGCGAACTCGTGGCGCGAACCTGGTCATCGTCGACGCCGGCGTGGCCACGCCGCTGCCCCCGCATCCGGATCTGCGCGTTGTCTCGGCCGGACGCGGCACCCGCGACATGACGCAAGGGCCGGCCATGACCCGTGAACAGGCCGAAGCCTGCATCCTGGCCGGTGTCGATATCGCACTGGACGCCGCCGAAACCGGGGCGCACATCATCGCTACGGGCGACATGGGGATCGGCAACACCACGGCCGCGAGCGCCATTACGGCCGCGCTGACCGGGAATCCGCCAGGCCTGACGACCGGGCGGGGCACGGGTAGATCCGATCCGGAACTTCAGCACAAGATCGCCTGCGTGGAACAGTCGCTCGATGTGAATCAGCCGGACGCCAATGACGGCATTGACGTCCTGCGCACGGTTGGCGGCTTCGAGATCGGGGTGCTGGCGGGCGTGGTCCTGGGCGGGGCGCTGGCTGGGCGTGCCGTGGTGCTGGACGGCTTCGTCTCCGGCGCCGCCGGGCTGATCGCGTGCAGCCTCTGCCCAACGGTCCTGGACTTTCTGATCGCGGGCCATCGGTCTGCCGAACCGGGCCACCGAATCGCGCTGAATCACCTTGGACTGCAGCCTCTGCTGGATCTGGAGATGCGGCTGGGCGAAGGCACAGGCGCCCTGCTGGCGACGGGCCTGGTTGAAGTCGCCGCGGCCTGCCTGTCCGACATGGCCACGTTTGATGAGGCCGGAGTTTCGGACCGGGAGCCTGCGCATCCAGCTGAGCCGTCCGCGTGAAGAGCTTGCGGCTGGCCATCAGTTTCCTAACGGTGTTGCCGGTGGCGCCGAATCACTCCGGGCCAATGGCTCCCGCCCGGGCCTTCTTTCCCCTGGTCGGTCTCGGGCTTGGCGGGCTGCTGGCCGGGCTTGATCTTGCAGCCAGCCGGGTCCTACCGCAGCCCGTGGTCGGTGCGCTGCTCGTCGCGGCTCTGCTGGTGCTTACCCGCGCCCTGCACACGGAAGGATTCCTGGATACGTGCGATGGGCTGCTGGGTGGCCGCGATCGGGAGTCGCGCCTCGCCATTCTTCGGGATTCGCACGTCGGGGCCTTCGCCGCGATCGGGGGCGCATGCCTGTTGCTGCTGAAATGGACGTTGCTGGTCGGCATCCCGGAAGCCGAACGGATGGGCCTGCTGGTTCTCTTCGCCTGTTTTTCGCGCTTTGCCATGGTCGCCGCAATGTCCGTTTTTCCATACGCGCGAACGCAGGGACTCGGATCGGCGTTCCACGATGGCGCCAGCTGGCGTCAGCTCGCCCTTGCGCTGCTCACGGCCGCCGTAGCGGGCGGACTGTTGCTCGGACTCGCCGGGTTGCTGCTGCTTGGAGTCGCAACCGTCGTCGCCCTGGGGCTCGGATTCTGGTTCCTGCGATTGCTCGGCGGCATGACCGGGGACACCTACGGCGCAACCAACGAGGTTGCGGAGGTAACGGTCCTGCTGGCCGGACTTATTCTGATTCAGCTGACGCCGGGGCTTGCCGGCGCACCGTTCTGGTAGGCGCGCAAACATGGGCACCTGGTATCTCGTGCGACACGGCGAAACCGAGTGGAATCGAACGGGCCGGATGCAAGGGCACCTGGGTGTGCCGCTGAACGCCGAAGGCCGCCGCCAGGCAACCCGGTTGGCCGGACGGCTGCGGAATGTTGAGTTCTCGGCCATCTACTCCAGCGACCTGGCGCGTGCGGCGGAGACTGCCGGGATCATCGCCGATGGCCGCGACCTTGCGGTCACCCCCGACTCGGACCTTCGCGAGTTCTCGTGCGGCGAGTGGGAAGGACTGACGCTGGAGGAAGTCGAGACGCGCTATCCGGGAGTGCTGGCCGAGCGGATCGAGGCCGGAGGCAACATGGGATGGTCAGCGCCAGGCGGCGAAAGCGCCATCGATGCGCTTCACCGGGTGCGCCGCTTCTGCACGCGCGCGAATGCCAAGCTTGACGCCGGGAAGAACATCCTGGTCGTGGCGCACGGCGGCACGCTGCGCGCCCTTGTGGTTTGCCTGCTGCACCTGGCCGACACCGACTTCTGGAAGTTCCACGTCGACAACACCGCGCTCGCGATCGTCAACGATCACGACGGCAGCCGCGTGCTGGCGTCATGGAACGACACGAGCCACCTTTCGGACGCTGACTCCTCGGAGGCCGCGTGAGCCGGCGCCTGACGCTGGTGCTGGGCGGCGTTCGCGCCGGTAAGAGCCGCTACGCGCAGGAGCTGGCGGGCGACGGCGGCCGGGTGCTGTTCGTGGCCACGGCCGAGCCCGGCGACGAGGAGATGGCCGCTCGCATCGCGGCGCACCGGGCGGAGCGGCCCGCGACGTGGTCGACACTCGAAGAACCCATCGACCTTGTGACAGCCCTGACTCCGCTCGTGCCGGACTTTGACACCGTGCTGATCGACTGCCTGACGCTGTGGGTGAGCAACCTGCTGCTCCAGGATCCGGATCGCGAGGGGACGCCGGCACACATCCAGACGCAGGCCCGTCGCCTCATCGATCTCTATGAGCGAAGCGATGTCTCCTGGATTGTCGTCAGCAACGAGGTCGGGCTTGGCGTGATCCCAACAACCAGGCTTGGCCGCGACTTCGCCGATGGGCTGGGGCGGGTCAACCAGCAGTTCGCCGCCGCGGCGGACGACGTAGTCGTGATGTTCGCGGGGTTGCCGGTGAACCTCAAGACTCCAGGTCCTCAAGGCCGCTGAGAGACTCTCGGGTCCCCGCGGGTGACCAGCGGCAGCCCCGCACTAGCCGGCCGTGAACTGCAGGGCGTACAGCCGCGCGCCGCGCATGGCAATCCGCAGGCGCACGGGCTGGCCGTTGGTTACGGGCAGCCGTTCGTTGCCAGCCCAGGTCACGACGTGCCGTATGTGGTTGCCAAGCACCCGGTCGCACCTGTCCAGCGTGTATCCCTTGATGCCTCGCCCCTCGGAGTCCAGCAGCTCAACCCGCACATCGCCGCTGGCCGCTGCATCGACATTGAGCTCCAGGCGAGTGCCCGAGAAAACGAGAGGCTTCGTGACCAACTGGCCGCCAGCGTAGGCCGCCTCGGCGCTGACGAAGCCATCCAGGCGTTGCCGGGTCCAAATGACCTGGCCAGCCGGGTTGTTCCTGCGTTTGAGCCCATGCGACTGGTCGTAGGCGGTCGCGTACTGGTAGATCGATCGGTCCCGAATGACCATGCCGAGCGCCGAATAGAGCATCCTGGATCGCGGTCCGTCGGGATCGATACGGACATAGGGTCGACGGTCCGGGCGGTCCCAGGTGATCCCGTCGCGGCTGACGGCCAGTTGAATCTCCATCAAGCCGTCGTTCCGGCGCGTCTCCGCGTCGAGGATTTCGGCTTCGGTGAAGTGCCGGTAAACCGAGAACGTCGAGATGTAGACGTCATCGGCCCCCGGGTACTTGACGACCGAGGGCGTGTAGATGTCCATGTCAGGCGGGTCTTGCTCGTCGAGCGCGAGCACCGTGGGAAGCTCGCCGGTGAGTCGCGGGCCACGAATATCAACCGGCGTATCGGTGAGTTGCCACCCATCCCGCGACCTGAGGTCATCGGTTTCCCAGCGCGCGACCGCGCGCCGCCACGGCCCGTTGGCGCTCAGACTCTGCGCGTCGCGCCCGGTAGGGACCCAGTTGCGGAAGTACGCCACGTAACGTCCGATCCGCTCATCCCAGAAGACCTGGTTCTGCGAATCGCCGTGCAGCGCGACGCCGTTTCCACCTTTCCAGGTGAACCGAAGGCCGTCGGGCGACACGGAATAGCCGAAGCCGAGTGGACCGAGGTCCGGATCCCAGTTAAGCCAATACCCCTTGTAGCGCTCCTCCGGGGGCGCCGTTGGGTCCTTGAAGACGCTCCCCGGCACCCCGAGAAGGAGGTTGTTTGAGCGGACGCTGTTGAGTTCGACGAGTCCGAGCTCCGGCTTTCTCCAATGGACGCCATCGAGCGACTCGGCATACCCCCAGCGGTACGAATGGAGATTGCCGGCGCCCATGTTGCTGGACGCGTACCACATTCGGGCCTGACCGTTGTCGTCAATCACGGAATTCATGAAGTGAATATGGTGCTCCCAGGCCCGATCCCGGTGAATGGCCACGCCACCGACAATCGGCGGATTCACTCGCAGCGACACATCGTCAGCTTGATCGATAAGCGAGAGATCGATAAAGAGATGCTTCCGAGTGCCGAGATCGATTGGCTCGCTCGCGTGGCCTGTCACATTCCTGCCTCGACTTCCATTGCCGTGTGGGCCCTGGCGTGTACGCCGTGGGGATCCGGAGGCGCGCATTGCCAGCTCGATCGTGCCGCGAGCCAAACCCTAATACAACGTTCGAGGCCGAATCCGCGGCCCGACGGTTCCGGGTGTCTGGACGTTTCCCCGAGGTCATGTTCGCGCGCAGCGAGCGGCGGCCCACCTGCCGATCCCCGGTGGCTGAATCAAATCCGCAATGCCGGGTTGCGGTCAGGCGGTGGGAGCCACCGTCCGTTGCGTGCCTGGATGCACAACGGCGCCACCGCCGATCATTCGGCAGTTGTGAATCGCCACGATCTCCGGCAACCGCTGTCGTGCGGAGTGCGCGGCCCACGCAATTAGCTCGGCGTCGGCCTCGAAGAGCAACCCGATGACCGTGCCGCTGTGCGCCACGTTGACGCCGAGGGCGCCCGCATCCTGGCCCAGTTTCAACGCATCCGAGAGCTGCGGCTTGGGGAGCACGGACTGGTTCAACTGGCTGCTCAGCGTGGCGCCTTCGCCAATCTGCCGGGGATCTCCGTTCGCAAGTCCGGCGGCGATGAGTTCGAGCGCTTCGCGGAAGTGGCCGTCGTCGTGGTAAACGCCGTTGGCTCGGTTGCCCGCGTTGAAGGCCTCGGTGTCGACTTCACCGGCAAATTCGAGCACGAGCACTCGCATGGGCGGCGGCTGCCCCAGCGTTCGGGCAATTCGACCGCCGAGATGATCGAAGAGCGCGATGCCAGGCAGCATGACGCCGTCGCTTGGCTCGACTGCCAAGGCCAGCTCGGCCTGCTGTTGCGGCGAGAGCGTCGCGTCCAGGGCCGCGGCGGTTGCCGCAATAGCCGCCGACACGTCGGCGGTGCTGCTGGCCATGCCCTTCGAGCGCGGCAGGGCGCTCTCGAGATCGAGCCGAGCATTCAGATCCGGGCGACCGAGCAAGTCCAGGGTTGACGCCACAGCCCGGCCTGCCTTCGGGGCACTGGCCGGCCCGTGCACGGACCCCGAGCCGTGGGAGACTTCGACGACGGCCCGGGATCCAACGTCGATCGGACAGGTCACCATCACGGCGGTGCCGTCCAGGTGGCCCTGGGCCAGTTCGCCGCAGGTCCCGGGCGCCCAGGCCGCGCCGCGTCCGACAAGATTCGCGGTTTGGCACGGTTCCGCCGGCCTCGTCACCGCTTCAAACCCATCGCGCGATAGACCAGTCCCATGTCCAGGTGATGCCGCACCAGCGATGCCAGCTTGTCGTACTCCGCGCTTGGATCGATGTCGTCCTCGGTCGACACGACGCCGAGTCCGCGCCTGGCCCCCGCGCACGCCAGGATGGACCGGCGCACGCCCCGGTTATGGAAAAGACCGTGGAGGTAGGTGCCCAGGGTGAGCCCTTCGGCGTCGAGGGCGCCGTCCGGCAACTCGACCTGCTTCTGCGAGCGGGACTCCAGGACGAACGGGCTCGCCGAATCCGTCCCCGAGGTCTCGCCCATGTGAATCTCGTAGGCCACAACTTCGGCGCCGCGACAGCGGCCGAGTAGTCCCTCATCGCGCGCCACCCGTCCCCGAACCTGGTGCGTGGCCTTGTCTGATCGAAAGATCGTGGTCGTCGGCAGCAGACCGAGTCCGCGCGACTGCCTGACCGCGGATTCCACCCCATCCGGATCCAAGAGCTCTTGCCCCAGCATCTGGTAGCCCGCGCAGATGCCAACGACCGACGTGCCGCGACGCCGTGCGTCGGTGATTCGTGCATCCAGGCCCTGCGCGCGCAGCCAATCCAGGTCGGCAACCGTGGTCTTGCTGCCGGGAATCACCACGAGGTCCGGATCGCCAAATTCCGACTCCCGGCCCACGTACCGAACGCGCACCCCCGCCTCGTGGCGCAGGGGATCGAAGTCGTCGAAGTTGGCGATGTGCGGCAGGCGCATGACCGCTACATCAATAGCGTCATCGCCGTTCGTCTCCGGGTCCGCCCCAAGACCCACCGAGTCTTCTTCCGGAATGTGAATGTCATTGAAATAGGGCACGACGCCGGCGACCGGTACGCCGGTGCGTTCGTGCAGGAAGCCAAGCCCCGAGGTTAGCAATGACGGATCGCCCCGGAACTTATTGATCACGTGCCCGCAGACCAGCGCCCGTTCCTCCGGCTCCAGCAGCACCATCGTTCCCACCAACTGCGCAAAGATTCCGCCCCGATCGATGTCCCCGACCAGCAACACGGGCGCGTTGGCGTGCAGGGCCACCCGCATGTTGACGATGTCGTGGTCCTTGAGATTGACCTCGGCCGGGCTTCCGGCGCCTTCCATTACCACCACGTCAAACTCAGAACGCAATTGATCGAGCGCCGACGTGATCTGCGTCCAGATCCGAGGCTTCAACTCGTGGTACTCGCGGGCCGAGGCCACGGCCCGGGGCCTCCCCATCAGCACAAGCTGCGAGCGGCGGTCGCCTTCCGGCTTGAGCAGCACCGGGTTCATCTCCACGCGCGGCGCAACCAGCGCGGCTGCCGCCTGCACGGCCTGGGAACGGCCAATCTCCCCGCCGTCGGGCGTGGCGTAGGAATTCAGCGACATGTTCTGCGCCTTGAACGGCGCAACCTGGTATCCGTCCCGCGCGAAAATCCGGCAGAGCGCCGTGGCAATCACCGATTTTCCCGCGTGCGACGAGGTGCCCTGGACCATCAGCACCCTGGCGCGATCCCGCTTAGCCATGCGCCGCCACGTCTCGAAGGGCCCCGATCAGCCGCTGGCACTCGTCGGGCCGTCGCGCGGCGACGCGGATGTATGCGGGAAGGCCAAATGACGCACAGTCGCGCACGGCGATTCCCCGGCGCAGCAGTTCAAGCCGCAGTTTGGCCGCGTCACCCACGCGCACGAGCATGAAATTTGCCGCCGAATCCACCACCGGATAGCCAAGGGCGTTCAACTGGGCGCGCAGGTACGTCTTGGCTTGCGCAACGACGGTGCGAGCGACCTTCAAGTGAGCGTCGTCGTCCAGCGCTGCCAGCCCAGCGGCCTGGGCAACCGCACTCACGCTCCACGACGGCTGGAGCCGCCGCACCGCTTCGACTGTCCGCGCCCCGGCCACCAGGTAGCCAAGCCGCGCGCCCGCCAGCGCGTGGTCCTTGGTCATCGAGCGAAGCAGAACGACATTTCCGCACGCCAGGAGCGCGCGCTCGTCCCACGGCGCTTCGGCAAACGGCACGTACGAGGAATCCAGCACAAGCAGGCCGTCGGCGCTAATCGCCCCGGCCAGCCGCTCGATGAAGTCCCGATCGACGTACACACCGGTGGGACTGTTCGGATTGCACAGGAAGGTCAGGGCCGGGCACAGCGTCTCGACTGCTCGGGTGACCACGTCGGCCGACCAGGCGAAGCCCTGCGCGGCCGTTGCCTCGACGACATGCACCTCAGCACCCGCCAGGATCGCAGCCGCTTCATACTCTCCAAACGTCGGCCCCAGGATCAGGCAACGGCGTCCCGAGCCCAGGCAGACCCGCGCCAGCAGATGAATCAGCTCCGTGGAGCCGTTCCCGACCAGGACTTCGTCGACACCGACGTCCAGCCTCGACGCCAGGGCTTCGCTCAGCACCAGGCTCCGTCGATCCGGATAGGCCGAGAGATCAGCCGTCGCCGCCGCTTTCCTGACCAGCCGTGACGTACCCAACGGGTTGACGTTGGAGCTGAAGTCCAGCACATCGCCGCGGCTCAACCCATGGACGCGCAACTCTGCGTCGTCCAATCCGCCATGGATGGCGGGCGCACCAGCCCGCATCGAATCCTCAGCCACCGGCGGCGTGCCTGAGCGCCAGCAAGCCGAGCGCTAGCAGGGCGGCGAGCACCGCGGTTCGATTGAGAACCGCCACGGCGCGATCGATGTCGCGTGAAGTCGGATTCCGCAGCCCCTCGCCCAGCCGGTAGTGCCCGGCCTTTTCCAACCGAACGCCCAAGAGACCGGCCATGGCGCTCATCGTCCAGCCTGCATTCGGGCTGGCGGTCTTGCTTCGATCTCGCCGCAGCACGCGCCAGCCTTGGCCAACCGCAAGCCTGGCGGAGAATCCGCCCAAGAGCAGCAGAAGCGCGCACAACCTGGCCGGAACCAGATTGACTGTGTCATCAAGCCGGGCAGCCACTTTGCCCAGGTGTTCGTAGACGCCGCGGTAGCCGACGACGCTGTCCATGGTATTGACGGCTCGATAGGCAATGGCGCCGGGAACGCCAAAGAACGCGAATGCCAGCCAGGGACCTACGACGCTGTCGGTGGTGTTTTCAGCCACCGACTCAATAGCCGCGGCCGCAACCAGCGGCGGACTGAGTGTCGCTGCGTCGCGGCTGACCAGGCTTCGCAGGCTCTCGCGGGCAGCGTCCAGGCGGCCGTCTGCGAGTTTGCGTTTCGTATCGTAAGCCGCCGATCGAAGTCCGGTTACCGTAAAGGTTGTACGAAACAGCGCAGCGCCTCCAACGACATACGCAGCGGGATGAATTAGCAGCAACAGACTCATGGCAATCCATGTCATGACTGTGGCTGTTCCGATCACGGCGACTACCATGCCGAACCCGAACGCCAGGGCAGCGATAGGGCCCGTGGGCGCCAGGCGCTTCAGGACCGATGTCGACCGGCCAAACCACACCACCGGGTGGATCGCGTTTGGAGGCTCCGGAAGCAGAAGGTCCAGAACCACGGCAACCACGAGAGTTGCGGCGTTCAAGGCGAATCCGTCGAGCCATGTCATATGCGTGCTAATGCCGGCTTGGTATGGTCACGCCTCAAGGACTAGATATTGTACTAATTCCAGATTCAATGGAATTATCGATGCCAATACTGAGCCCGGCCAAGCACGCCGCGCCATTCAACCGATCAAGTCCCAGGCGATGCTCGCGGACTCTCCACAGCCGTGGATTGGCACACGCCGCGGGCATAGCTTAGACCCGCGATTCGGGCTTCAAGGGCACCGACACAGGCACGGCGCATACGCCGCGCCGGAGAACTCCAGGGCCGCTCCTGCATCAATCCGGCCCGGATCCGTCTGGTGTCCGGACTATCGAGAGCAAGATCCTGCAGGTATTCGCGGACGCCTGCGTTGGCTCGCCCACCAGCACATGGAGCCCGTCGCCGCCTCGACGCGACCATGCCTACCCGAATTCCCGTCTGATAGGATAGCCGCCGGTTCGACCGCACGATTTCCCTCTTAGCCAACCGTTTCCGCCCCGGCGGCCATTGGTCCCACACCAGCCGCCGTCGCGCATGCCACACAATCAAGCCATGCACACGGTCCTCGAATCGATTCGCCGAATTACCTCCGCACCGGCATTCGATGCCGCGATCATAGCGATCATCATTGTCAACGCTGTGCTGTTGGGACTCGAAACTTCGCACGCGATTGATGAAGACTTTGGCCAGTGGATCGATCTTGGGCACCAGGTCACGCTCTTCATATTCATCGTCGAAGCTGTCCTGAAGATTGCGGTATCGTCTCCACGAATCGTTGGGTACTTCCGCGATGGATGGAACGTTTTCGACTTTCTGATCATTGTATTCGCGCTCATACCAGCCACCGGTCAATTCGCCATGATTGCCCGTCTGGCTCGCCTCCTGCGGGTGTTGCGACTCGTGTCGACAATCAGGGATTTACGGCTCATAGTAACCGCGCTTGTAAGGTCGATACCCAGCGTCGGTCACGTCATGCTACTCATGGGTATTGTGGTGTATATCTATGCGATCATTGGATACCATCTATTTGGTGAGCACGACCCAGAGAATTGGCGGGACCTTGGAATCTCCCTGCTCACGCTGTTCAACATCGTTACGCTGGAAGGGTGGACAGAGGTCATGTATCGCGCCATGGAATTGAGCGAGTTGTCCTGGATCTACTTCGTGAGTTTTGTTGTGATTGGAACATTCGTTGTTTTCAATCTCTTCATCGCGATCATTATCAATAACCTGGATGAAGCCAAGCTGGAACGACTACGGGAACTGGAGACACCGCCGTCCCGAGAAGAGTTGCTGCGAGAGATTCGCGCGACGCAGCGTGCATTGGCTCGCCTCGAGCGACGAATGCGGAACGACTGACGGCCGGCGAGGCACGCCTTTGAGCCGGGCGCTGTTGGCACGGCACTGCGACACGGCTACGGTGAGGGGCAGGCAAGTGGCGAGGGTGATTGCACACCTCGTTCCCTCGGGTAGAGGCGGCATGACGTGAAAGACCCGCGTGCGCACGACGTGTCTAGCTCTTACGCGCTATGGGAGCGCGCCAACCGGGTGATTCCCGGCGGATCGCAGCTGATCAGCCGGCGGCCGTATGCCTTCGCCAACGGGGTGGCGCCGGTATACGCCGAGCGCGGCAAGGGCTCGCGCATCTGGGATGACCAAGGCGTGGAATACCTGGACTACGGCATGTCAGTAACGTCGGCGATCCTGGGCTACGCCGACGACGTCGTGGATCAGGCGGTCATCGAGCAGATCGGCAAGGGCACGACGTACTCGCTGAACAGTGAGCGCGAAATCGAGCTGGCGGAACTGCTGATCGAGCGGATTCCGTGCGCGGAGATGGTGCGGTTTTCGAAGGGCGGCGGCGAGTCGTGCGGCATCGCCGTGCGCATTGCGCGTGGGACCACGGGGCGAGACGTGGTGCTGTTCAGCGGCTATCACGGGTGGCATGACTGGTACCTGGCCGCGGGTCATTTGCAGGAGGGGGCGTTCGATCCGTTTGCGGTGCCGAACATCCAGCCGACCGGGGTGCCCAAAGCGCTGCGGGGCACCTCCATTCCGTTTCCCTGGGGGGACCTTGCAGCGCTTGCGTCGCTGCTCGAACAGCATCGCGGCCAGGTGGCCGCGATCATGATGGAGCCGATCCTGCTGGGCGAAGCGCCGCCGGCCGGCTACCTGGCCGGGGTACGCGAGCTCGCGACGCGCGAGAACGTGGTACTTATCTTCGACGAAGTCACCACAAACTTCCGTTACGGGGCCAACGGGATCCAGGAGTTCGTGGGCGTGATCCCGGACCTGGCGTGTTTTGCGAAGGCGATATCCAACGGTTTCGCCATGGGCGCGGTGGTCGGCCAGCGCTGGGTTATGGAGCCGGCGTCAAACATGTTTGTAAGCAGTACTTACTGGAGCGACCTGGTGGGGATTGTGGCCGCGATCACGACGCTGAAGGAGATCGAGCGGCGTGAGGTGCCGGCTGCCCTGGCGTCCTACGGCGAGCGCCTGCAGTCGGGCATGCGCGAGGTGCTGGACGAGATGGACCTGCCAGTTGAGATTGCAGGCCTGCCGGCCACGCCGGGCTTTACGTTCACCGGGCCGTCTGACGCGGAGGAATCGAAGAAGCTCAACGTGCTGGTAGCTCAGGAAACCGCCAAGCGGGGCGTCCTGTTCAATACGCATCCGCGTCACAGCTCGGCGCACACCGACCGTGACCTTGGCATCACCCTGGAGGTGTTTCGGGACGCGCTGGCGGTGGCGAAGGACGCACTGGCGCGAAATGGCGTGGATGACGTGCTGGAGGCCAGTCTGGCGCCGGCACTGGTACCCCGGCCATCGGTCAAGCGGCGCACGGAGGTGTGACCACCGGCGACTGGCCGCCGCTCCCGGAGACCATCCACACTCCGAGATTGCTCCTGCGACAGTTCAGCCTGGCCGACGCGGAGAACGTCTTCGCTTATCGGCGCGATCCGGAAGTGGGACGCTTCATTCCGTTCAGGCAGCCATTTGAGCGACACGATGCGGACGTGTTTGTCGCCACACAGGCATTGGCTGATCCATGCGAGCGGTGCGTGTGGGCCCTGGAGCAGAAGGGCCAGGTCGTGGGCGGGGTGAGCCTGGAACTGGATCGCCGGATGGCACGGGCAGAACTGGGCTATGAACTGGCACGGTGGCTGTGGGGCCGCGGTCTCATGGTTGAGGCCGCGTCAGCGGTGATTGACCAAGCGTTCGACCGGCTGCCGATCATCAAGCTCACCGCCACGGCGACCGCCCCGAACGTCCGCTCGACCCGGGTCCTCGAGAAACTCGGCATGCGGCGCGAGGCGCTGCTGCGTCAGCACTGGGTGCATGAGGGACGAGTGCTGGACGAGGTCCGCTACGGACTCCTCCGTGAGGAGTGGAAGGAACTCCCGGCCGCCAACTCGGAGCCGTAGCGCCGCGTCGCCAAACACGCGGCGGTGTCGCCGGGTGCATCTGCTAGATTCGCGCCCAGTCGCCACGGTACCGCGGCGGACGGCGCGAGGACGACATGGCTTTCTCGTTTCCGACGGGTGTCAGGCGGCGGACGGACTGTCTCTCGATGATCCTGGGCGAGGACATCGCCGAGCAGGAGATGCTGGCCTGGCGTCTGGAGCCGGGCGAACTGG
>JAPPFO010000264.1 GCA_028875175.1 Chloroflexota bacterium
GTGCTCCAGCATGAACCGGAAGTCCTGGTAGGCCCCCAGGGGTCCCAGGCTGGTGTTCAGCGCCCGCAGCCGGTCCTCCAGATTGGTCAGATCGCGGGAGATCTCGGCGACGTACTCGCCGTCGTAAAGCCCGCCGTATCGATCAGCCGACAGGGCCACGATGGCCCCGAGCTGAAGCTGCGGATCCCCAGTGGCGTCAAGGCTGCTATCCAGCCGCCCGCGCACCTCGGTGCGCTGCGACCGCGACTGCCCGGTCTCCGCCACCACCCAGCGCAGTTCGACGCTGGCCAGAGTGACCTCCTGGCCAGCGCGCGCCAGCGCCCGGTCATGCAACTCGATCTCGTAGAACACGGTCGTCGCCGCGCCCGACGGGATCTCCGCAAACTCCTTGCGGTCCTCCGCGAAGTTCTGGTCCGATGGCACCCGGTTCTCGTAGCCGATGATCCGCCACGACCGCACCAGACCCGGATCCCAGGACACCTGGGCCCGCGTCTGGTCCGCGAACGGCGTCGACAGCGCCAGCCAGTTGTCCCGGCTGAACGTCGCCCGCGCCTGGCCAGTGTTATCCAGGTAGCGGTACCAGCCATTGCCGTGCTGCGCCAGCTGCTCCAACAACACGTCGTTGTAGTTGTTGATGCCGACCCCGATGGTGATCAGCCGCAGCGGGTTCAGTGCATTCCGGTCGTAGGCCGATTCCAGGATCGCGAACGGGTTCGTGGCGTCCACGTTAGCCACGCCGTCGGACATCAGGATGACGTAGTTGTAGGCCTCCGGCCGCTCTTGCCGAATCCGGTCCGCCAGGCGAACACCCTGGTTCAGCCCGGCCTGCACGTTAGTGCTGCCATGTGGCGCCAAGCGCTGGATCGACCGTTGCACCGCCGAGGCGTCGGGAGACGTGTGCTCCACCGTGAGTTCGTGGATGACGCCTTCGGTGAAGTGCACGACCGCCAGCCGATCCTGCGGTCGCAGGCTCTGTCGAATCGCCTCCGCCGCCGACCGCGCAATGTCCACGCGATTGCCGTCACCCATTGAACCCGACGCATCCAGCACCAGCGTCACGTTCAGCGGCCGGTCGTCCGGAACTTCCGCGGCCTGAAACCCGATACGCACCAGGTGCTTGCTGCCGTCCAGCGGGTGCATCGCCACGTCGCTCGTGATCGCGAAGCCCCAGTCGTCGGCCGGCAGCTCGTAGCCGTAGTCGAACGCGTTGATCCACTCTTCGGCCCGAACCGAGTCGGGCTCGATGTCGTAGCCCTCTTGCAGCCACGACAGTGCCAACTGGTACGACGTTCGATCCGTATCCAGGCTGAAGGTCGACACCGCGTCTTCAGCGGTGGCAACGAACGGCTGCCGTCCGTAGTCCTGGAACGTCGTGGCCGGGGGCCGCGCCGGCGCAGGCGTTGCGGCCGGTTGCGGTGCGGCGGCCTGAGGAGCAGACGTCGCGGCAGGCGGTGCCCCGCGGTCGGCTTGAGCGTGAACCTCGACAACCTTCTCGACGACCACTTCTCTGGTGACTACCTTCTCGACGACGACAGCCGTCGGTCTCGGCAATGTGGCAGGAGGCTGAGTCATTGAACGGGCGGGCATCGCAGGTGCCGCAGCCGCCGCTGGAGCCGGTGTAGGAACTTTCTCGGCTTGCTGTGCAACGACTCGCTCGACTGGAACTTCCTTTACAACCACTCTCTCGACCGGAGCTGCGGCAGCCGCAGCCGGAGCCGGTGCCGCCTCCGCATAGGACTCCGAGATGCGAAATTCATCCTGAGTTGCCCGCGACGCAAGAAAAACGGCCGAAGCCGCCACGGCCACGGCGCCACCGGTCGCCATCATCGGAAACCAGTTCTGCTTCAGCGCACGCAGAATCTTGCGGCGCACCTGCGTCACCGGATGTCGCGTAGGTTGCAGATCCATCTGGCCTTCAATGGACTCCCACAAGTCTTGAGGTGCGCGAAGGTCCTCCGCCTCCGCTTCAAAGTGCTCGCGCAGCGCGCGTTCCATTTCCTGATCGGATCCGTAGTTACTGGCCATGGCTGTACGCCTCTCGGGCACCGCCCGATGCGAGTTGCTCCCTAAGCTGGCCAAGGGCTCGACTGAGCCGCGACTTGACCGTGCCCTCCCGCACGCCAATAGCTTCGGCCAGCTCGGGAACTGTCAGGTCCGCGAAATAACGCAGCACGACCACCTGCCGGTGGTCCCGACTCAACCCTCCGAGCGCCGCTCGGATCGCCTGGCGGTCGAGGTTGGCCTCCACCGTCTCTCCCGGGCTGGGGCGGTCGTCTGCGTGGCTGTACGTCTCCAGCGGCACGGTGTCTACCGCGCGACGTCGGCGCTGGGACACCACCGCGTTCACCAGAATGCGGACAAGCCAGGGTTTCACCGGCCGTCCACTCTGAAAGCCCGATATACCCCGCCAGGCAGCGAGGAGGGCCTCCTGCACCTGCTCTTCGGCCAACGCGCGGTTCCCGGTCATGAGGACCGCTGTGCCAAAGAGCACGTCCTTGTAGCGCTCCACCAGATGGCGAAACGCTTCGTGCTCGCCGCCTTGACAACGCAGCACGGCTTGTTCATCGGTCATAAGCCGTCCTCATCATCCAATCTCCTGGTGCCTTCCACTAATGACTACGCGCGGATTGGGCAAACCGTTCCACGCCCGTGAAAAACACGTTGGAGGCCCCGGGGTGCGTGAAGCGAAGGTCCCCGCACTCAATGGACTGATGTTCGCTCGAAACCTGGACGTCCCCGGTCAATGCGCTAGATCGCCGGGACGATTGTTGCCTTCACGCATTCCATTGCCAGCGCGCTGTGAATGGCCTCGGCCACGCCAGCCTCTGATAGCGGAAACGTGCGTTGCATGAGCGACCAGTCGTAGTCGTCCTGAATGGCGTAGAGGTTTCCCATTGCCTGATCGACTTCATCAGGCGTGAATGCCCAACTGGCCAGCACCTGGAGTTCCTTGACGCAGATCCGGTGCCAATTGGTATCGATGCTACCCGCGTCCGTGAACTGGCCCATTTCCACGAAGGTGCCGCCGTCGCGCAACATCTCGATTCCCTCGGGCCCGGCCGCCGGGGCTCCGCTGCAGTCGACGACTAGATCGGCACCGTAGCCGCCGACGCCTTCGCGAACCGCGGCAATCCTCGCGGCGGCCGTCCGATGTTCCTCGATCGAAACAGTCGCATCCGCACCGTATGCGCGACATAGCGCCAAGCGCGGCTTTTCAGGCGCGCCCACCACGACCACCCTGCCCGCCGCCCGTTGTCGGGCCGAAATAAGTGCGAGCACGCCGATGGGCCCCGAGCCCTGAATAACGACCGAGTCCCCGGCCTTGAAGCCCTCCAGCCCCAGCGAGGCCGCTCGATTGAAGGCTCGGGTCACCGAGGCATAGGGCTCAACCAGCGATCCAACCAAGCTGGGCATGTCGTCTGGCAGGCGAAAGATCTTGGTCGCCGGAAATGACGCCAAGTCCACATACACCATCTCGGCCCATCCACCCCAGAGGTGCGGCGGATGCTTGAACCCGATCTTGCGCCCGTAATAGGTCGGGTTCAGGCAGCGATTCGCGCGCGTCGGATAATGGATGCAGTAGTGACATGACCCACAGGCCATCAGCGGCGGGATCATTACCCTGTCACCCTCGCGCAGTGGACGCCCCATATAGTCGACGTCCAGGCCCGACCCGATTTCGTCCACCACGCCGGCCAATTCGTGGCCGAGCGTGAATGGCCACGGAAGTTCGTCTGGCCAGTGGCCGCGCAGGATGTGCAGGTCGGTGCCGCATACGCCACAGGCGTCGACCCGGATCAACGCACCGCGGTCGGGCACGGATGGCCGCGGCACCGTACGCAGATCCGGAGACGCTCCAGGGCCGTCAAACGTGATGACCTGGACCGAATCTGTCCTAGTTGGGTTGAGAGCCACCGCGAGTCACTCGCAGGAGATCATCCGTTAGGGCTGATCGGTCCAGTCGAACAGCACTCCGAGCCAGCCCTCGGGACCGCTGGCAATCATTTCGTACATCTCCGGCGCACACGTGTAGGGGACATCGTGTGTCACGAGTTGGTCCACATCCAGTTCACCCCGAGCAATCAGGTCAATGACATACGCCCGATTGGCCGGGCGCGTCCATTGGAAGCGGTGGTAGGGCTCGGCCGGATAGTCGAGCGAATAGTTGCCCAGGATGTCCAATTCGTGCCGCAGCACCTCGGGCTGAAGAGCTATTTCCACGGTGCCCGGCGGGCTGCCCGACAGACACACCGTGCCGCCGCGGGCCGCCGCCTTCAGGCAGTCCGCAAAGACTTCAGGGTTTCGCGCAACCATGAATACCACGCGGGCTCCACCACCAGTCAGGTCGCGCACCGCCTGAACGGCGTCCTCGCGAGCTGCATTGACCGTGTGGGTAGCGCCGTTTCGCCGACTGTGTTCGAGTCGCTCGTCCATAAGGTCAATGGCGATCACCGGGTAGGCCCCTGCCCTTGCAGCAAAGTAGGTAGTCAACTGCCCAACTAAGCCCTGCGCGAACACCGCGACCGACTCGCCAAGATAGGGTCTGGCGCGCCGCACCCCGTGCAGTGCAACGTCGCCCAGGACCGCAAAGGTCGCCTGGGCATCCGAAACGCCGTCAGGGACATGGCCGGCGTAGCCACCCCAATTCGAAGGGGAGCTGACATTGACAAGGTCAGCGCCCTGGTGCGGCGAAATGATGAGCACCCGATCGCCAGACGTGTAGTTGGCGACGGATGACCCCGTCTCCTCCACCACGCCGACGGCGGTATAGCCGATCTTGGTGTCGCTTGACCGAGACATTTCGTAGGCGTTGCGTTCGGAGCCGGCGCTGACCTGCGTCTTGCGGATGCGTACCAGGATTTCATCAGGCGCGGGCTTGGCCACCTCGATCGAACCAAGGGCGGCCTTGCCTTCAGGCGTTAGAACGATTCTGGGGACTGTACGCATCCCTGACTCAATCTGCTGATTTCTGGACCCATCGACGAAACCGAGGGCCGAACCGGAATGAGCATTGTACTGGCGGGACTTTTCCGGCAGTGCGTCGCTAAGGCGGGCCACTCCGGAAGACTTAAAACTCGAGCGAAGCTCCGCAGTTTCCGTCGGCCTGACCGCTCCAAAGGATATGCGTTGCCGCAGGCCCCAGCGTGATCCAGCAACGCGGAGTCAGGGATCCTGCACTGACGCTGACCTCGGAATCAATGCGAGCCGCGCATTCGATGCTCCCTCTGTGCCTTGATCCCTATGCGACTCCACGTCTTCGATGCTGCGCCCAGCGGCTGCGGCATTCCGTTCAAGTACCCCGGGGTCGAATGCAGCCGTCTGCACGCGGCGTTTGGGGTCGCCCGGCACCATCCCCAGCAAGCGCCTTAGGACGGCGTGACTTGGACGGCATGCCGCAGGCAGACGTATTGGACTCGATTGCGCAGCAGCGGCAAGTCCTGGTGCCCGGACTGGCCCCGCTCGACTGCGGGGCCCGGACCACCCACGGTTTCAGTCGCGCGAATCTGGCGCTCGAAAGTGAGCGTCGCCTCGGTCGGCTCCCCGGAGACTGCCAGTCTAATCTGGGCTGCCTACACGGGACTTGCGCCTGCCGAAATCACGCCCATCGATTCTCGTGTACCGTCGAGCCTCAGCCCTCCTCGGGCAATAGCACTACCCGCACGTAGCGGTCCTCGGTCAAGTACCGCTGGGCCGCGGCAACGACGTCCTCGAGGGTCAGAGCATCCAGGCGATCTTCGAAGTCGCTAATCCCGCCGAAATCCTGGCCCCGTTGCAGTGCACTCTGGATCTGACCCAGCCAAAACCCGTTCTCGCGCAACTGCTCCTCGCGCGGGTTGCGTAACAGTTCCTTCACCGTATCCAGGTACTCCTGCTCGCCCCCGTCGCGCAGCCAAGCCAGCTCCGCAAACACTTCCGACAAGAGCTCGTCCGCGCGGGCGGGATCGCTACCGAAGCCGATGGATACTCGGTACTCGGCATCCGGGAGCAAACTTGCTCGAGCGCCGGCGCCCACGCTATAGGTGCCGCCCAACTGCTCGCGCAATCGCTCACGCAGTCGAATCGTGAGCATTTCGGCCATCACCGTCAGGGTCAGCGCCTCCTGGTTGTTCCACTCCAGGTCCCCGGCAAAGTACAAACGCGTCCGGCTACGCGGTTCGATGCCGCTGCGCACCACGTGGTCTTCCAGCCCGGACGGCGGGTCGACCCCGATGTCCCGCCACTGCTCCACTCGTCCGGTGGTCGGCAGGCTGGCCACATACGTCTCAGTCAACGACCGCAGGGAGTCCCACTCAAACGCGCCCACAAAAACAAAAGTGGCGTCGCCCAGATCCGCAAACCGGTCGGCGTACACCGCTTCGGCGCGCTCAATGCTGAGTTCGTCCAAGAGTTCCAGCGTCAACGGTCGCCGGCGGAAGTGATTCTGGCTCAGCACGCTGTTCACGGCGTCGGAAAACACGGCGTCCGGTTGATCGGCGCGAGTCTCCGCCAGAGTCCGCAGGCTCGTCTCGTACGTCGAGTAGTAGACCGGATCAAGTCGCGGCGCGGTCGCGTACAGGGTGATCAGCTGAAATAGGGTCTCTATGTCCTCGGGCGAGGTCTGACCCCGGAAGCCCTCATACAGTTCCCCGATATAGGGGGAAACCGAGACGCGTTTGCCGGCCAACAGCTTGTCAAGGGCCACATTGTTGTGCTCGCCAACGCCGCTGCCCGCAACCAGCGAGTCCGCGTACAGGGCCGACACATGGTCCTCGTCCGTGACCAGTGAGTGCCCGCCGGGACTGAACGCCCCAAACACAATCTCGTCGTTCTTGAAATCGGTCTGTTTGGCGATCACGGTGATTCCGTTGGAAAGGGTCCACCTGATCGCATCGATGGACTCGATCTGCTCTTCATCGAGGATCGTCCCTGGCGTTGGTTCCTCGGCAAGCAGCGGGACGTCGGCAAAGTCATCCGCGTATGGCTCAACGGTCAGGGAGTCGGCCTCCGCGAGTTGCGCCTGCAGGACCGAGGCCAACTCGTCATCACCCAGTTCCTCGCCGCCTTCGGGACGCATGACCAGGAGCACCGTATTGCCTGGCTCTGCCCAGCTAGCGGCGACGTCGTCCACGTCCGTCAGCGAAATCTCGGGAAGCAGCGCCTGGTACAACTCCCACTCGGCCTCGATGCCAGGCGCGGGAATCCCGCGCAGGAAGTGGTCCGCGTACTCCTGGGCAAAGTCAGCCGACTCTCGTTGATCACGCTCCTTGTAGATGCGCTCAATGGCACTCAGCAGGTTGACCTTTTCGCGTTCCAACTCGCTCTCGGTAAACCCGTGCTGTCGAGCGCGCTGCGTTTCCTCCAGCAGGGCCGCGAAGCCTGGCTGGACGCCATCCTGCTCCACCCACGCCCCGAACTGAACGACGTCAATCGGGTCCACAAACGGACCCCGCGAGCCGCCGGCTCCCAGGAAGGGAGGATTCTCTTCCTGGCCTCGCTCAAAGAACCGAGCATTGAGCATCATGAACGCAAGCCGTTCCACCACGATGCGCCGTAGGGCCGCGCGGTCTTGACCAGACTCGGGCGGCAGCTTTCGCAGCAGGAACAACTGCGTGCCCGGAGCCTCCGGGTCGCTGAACACGTTGACACGCGGCGCCGCATGCTCGGGCACCTCAAAGCGCGGCCGCGTGCTCGGCGGCGCGACCGCGGCACTGGCCTGACCGGCTTCGCCCTCGGGTGGCGGCGCGAAGTGTTGGCGAATCTTGGCTTCCATTTCCTCGGAGTCGATGTCGCCGACGGCAATGACGGCCATCAGGTCGGGCCGGTACCAGCGCTCGTAGAAGCCGCGCAGGCGTTCCGGCGGCGCGTTTTCGATGACATCCAGAAGGCCAATGGGGGGGCGCTCGTTATATCGAGAGTCGCCGAATATCAGCGGAAACCAGTTGTCCTGAAAGCGCGCCCCAAAACCTCGAAAAAGACGCCACTCTTCGACAACGACGCCGCGCTCCAGCTCAACTTCCTCGGCATCGAAGGCAATCGCGTAGGCCCAGTCGCTGAGAATCTGGAAAGCGGTCTCGAGAACCTCGGGATCGTCGGTGGGAATCTCCAGGAAGTAATTGGTGCGATCGAAGCCTGTGGACGCGTTCAAGTCGGGTCCAAAGTTGGTGCCGATGGACTCCAGGTACTCGACGATCTCCTGCTTCGCGAAGCGCTCTGTGCCGTTGAAGGCCATGTGCTCCACGAAGTGCGCGAGACCGCGCTCGTCCTCTTCCTCCAGGATCGACCCGGCCTTGACGACCAACCACAGCTGCACCCGCTCGCGCGGCTCCTGGTTTTGCCGGATGTAATAGGCCATGCCGTTGCTGAGCGTGCCGCGGGTAACCAGGGGATCAAAGGCCAGCGGCGCGTCCGGCTCGGCTGTCGGTTCCGGCGTCGCGGTCGGTTCCGGCGTCGCGGTCCGTTCCGGCGTCGCCGTGGGTGTGGGCGCTGCTGTTGGCTCGGGAGTTGGCCTGGGCGTGGACGCTGCCGGCGCCGGGGTCGGTGTCGGCTCCGGACTTGGCGTGGGCGCCGATACCCGTGGAGTCGCCGTAATCGCCGGCCGGGGCCGTGGTGTTGGGGCCGCCGGGGCCGTGACCTGAGGGTTCGCCGCCGCCGTCACGACCGTAGGCGAAGCTGTCGCTGTCGGTTCTGGTTCGACGGTCGGCGCCACGACAAGCGCGGCGGCTGTGCGAGTCGGCTGCGGATCCGTGGCCGAGGGGCTGGGATCGCATCCCGCCAACGCCATGACTACAAACGCCGCGCAGGCGGCGATAAACACTGACTTCAATCTTGCGCTCATATGTCTCGTCTTTCGGCGCTCAATGCCCCCGCCCGAGGCCTCAGTCAAAGAATAGGAATCTCTCGGCCTTCTATTTGTCGCGAATGCTACCAATAGAGTTGTCAAGCCAGCCTCGCCGGCTCTTGACTTGGCTATTGACTAGTGCTCAAACAATCTCTACCTGAATCGAATATCGGTGCGGAAGGCCCGACGTTTCTTGTCCAAACATGATCACAGGGCGAATCTTCCATCCAGGCCGACTCGCCACCCCGTCGGAACTTCGGCACGCGATCCCCTGCTGGGACCTTCCCGCGTCCGCGTCAGCCTGTTCCGGCCCTGCAGCGGCACAGTTCGCCTCGTAAGGCATTGAATCCTGACTCACCAGGCACGGCCGGTGTCTACCGTCAATTCCCGGCCGACCCACGCCTTGAGCCCAATGGCGAGTTCGCCGTCCGCATCCGGTTCATGCAGTTCAACCAATCCGCGAATCGCCATCCGCCGGTCGAAACTCCCGGCGCCTCCCTTATCCGTGCTCGCTCGCAGGCGACCTAGCAACCGCTCACGTGAATCTGCGAAACACGCTCGAAACACGTCCTCCGCATGCTCGGCGCCACGGCTCCGCAACGCTCGAACCACCTGTCGGTGTCTCCGATCGGTCGTCCGCACCCCCCGAGTCTTGTCGTAGTCCTTCCTATCAAGTGTGACTCGGACCGCATGGCTGACGATCTGCCGGGAGCGGTAGGCAACGCATTCGAACTGTTCGGCCAGCAGCGTGCTGTTGCAGAGGTCGGCAATTCGGCTGTGAAACGCCGCATCGGCACGTGTGAGCCCACCCAACTCGCCACGTCGCGCGCATTCCGACTGGCGCGGGATGTGCTGGTCGAGTTCCTCAAGTTCCTCTGGACTCAGCCGCTGACACAAGACGCGCCGCCTCGGCTTCGAGCAGGATGCGACATTCGGCGACCTCGCGCGCGGTCTTGATCGACACCGTCTGAACCAACTTCCGATGACTTGGACTGTCAACGTTCAGACCGTGGTGCCTCAACAGGTGCAGCGCGTCACGCACGTCGATGCGAGACACATCGAAGTGCCTGGCGAGCTCAGGCTGCGTAATCGGTGCGCCGGGCTCGAAGTCCCCCTAGACGATCGCGTCCGTTTACACCGCGGCAATGGACTCGGCCACCGTTGGACGGCGGCGAATCAGAGCCAGGTGCGCGCTCTCGAAGCCGGGCGCTGCGGTCCGAAATCTGTGACCGGTCAACGTCTGGGAAGGACGTATCAACAGACCTCAAGACGACTCCAGATGGGGCAGGGGCGATGGCCGCCGCGTGTTGGAAGCGGGCATCTGCGTATACCGTATGACCCTATTGCGAATAACAAGCGCATGGCGTTGACGCCTGAGCCGGCGGGTGGCGCGCTCCTCTTCCACTGCCTCACCTATCACTTCTCCGCGCCGAATACCTCGAGCGACTCACAGCGTCGCCCCGCGGGGATACGGCCCGGCCACGCTATCAGGAAGGGAACCCGCACCATCCCCTCGTAGAACCGGCAGCCTTTTTCCTGCAGCCCGTGATCGCCCAGCATCTCGCCGTGATCGCTCATGAAGACAATCACGGTATCGGGGACCTGGCCGGCGGCCTCCAGGTGCTCGACGATGCGTCCGAATTCGGCATCGATAAGCTCGATCATCGCGTAGTACGCGGCCCGGACGCGACTGGCATCCATGTCGGACGGACGGGTGGGCACGGGGCGCCGCGCCCGCCACTCGATGTCCGCGAGACGTTCCTGCTGGTCGAGATCGCTCTCCCGGAAGTAGGGATCGGACAGCGCGTCGGGCTCGTAGCGTCGGTAGTACTCCCACGGCGGATCGAACGGCGGATGCGGATCGTTGACGTTCACGCACAACAGCCACGGCTCGCGCGCCTGCTCGATAAACGCGATGGCGCGTTCCGTGCACCATGTCAACTGGTGCAGCGAGTACGGGATGTTGTCCTGTTCCGGCGTCGGCGCATAAAGCCGATTCGGCGTGGTTGGGCGGCGCGCGAAGACAGCTATCGTCTGCCATGGGACTCCGTCAGGCCTGTCGACGGAATCCGCGCGGACGCTCTCGGCAGTGTCGTCGTCCAGGATCATCCATGCGGACCACCGTACTCGCTGCCGCAACTGCGCGACGACTGCGCCGGCTCACGTCACGCCGGCTCTTCAACGGCCGGAACCCGCGTCCGCCACCAGCGCCGTCCGTCCAGACGCACGACACGCGGCCTTGTGTAGGCGTTTCTGCCGCACGAGCGCTGGCGGCCAGCCTGCCTTCGTCGACCTGCGCTGGGCCATGTTGGTGTTTGGAACCGTGCGTCCGGCGACTTCGAGCCCCTTGCAATCTCGCAGTCGAGGTCGAGTCGGCCGAGACCGTCAGTGGGCTGCTCTCGGAACGACCAAGGACGATGCACCCGATCAACGCCGACGTGTACGACGCCATGCAGCAGGGTGCCTTGCTGACTAACCTTGGGTGCGGGTCGCTGCTCCGTGAGCGGGCCCTGGTCCGCCGAATGCGCGACAGCCGCACGGTGGCGCGGCGCTTGATGTCTATACCACGGAGCCGCTTCCCGCAAACTCCGCGCTGTGGTCGCTGCCGAATGTGATCATCCCGCCACACATCGCTGGGCGATTCCACGCGAGTCGACGGGAGCGGATTCGCCAATACCGCGACCTGGTGAAGCACACCACGTGACCGCGGCAGCGGCGACAACTCTATCGCCAGAGGGATTCCGCCAAACACCGCCGATCGGCCGACTTCGCCGTTCTGCTTCTGTTAGGAGCGGGGGACGGGATTCGAACCCGCGACATCCAGCTTGGAAGGCTAGCGCTCTGCCATCTGAGCTACCCCCGCCGGCAGGATGGGCGCGACCCGGCGGCCTCTTGACCAGCCGCGGACGCCAACCTGGCCGCCCTGAGCCTACCGAACCAGGCGCCAGGGAGTTTTCTAGCCCCCCACGGACGCCATATCCGCTAACATGCTGGCCGCCAGACGGGTGTGCGCCGTTCAGTGGAGCGCCGAACCCCTCGTTCCGGTGGGTAGGCCATGCCTTGTAAACAGCGAATCGAACAAACGAAGGTAGCGTCGTGCGCGTGAGTGACCTTCATTTCGGCCATTTTTCGGCCATTCCTGAATATCGCCAGGTCAATCGTGACCTGGTCGCCCGGCTCCTTGGCCGGGTGCCCAACCCGTTCGTGCACCTGGACGTAGCCACTGGCGCCGGCCTGGTCCCGCAACTCATCATCGAGGAAGCCACCGCCCGCGGCTTGCGTGGGCGTGTGATCGCGCTCGACCGCAACAAGCGCGCCCTTGAGATTGCCCGAAAGACCGTGCGTGGCAGCGAGAACGTGAGCGTGACGTTCGTGCATGGCGACGCACGCGACGCACGGGCCAGTGTTGAAGACCTCCTGCCTCCCGAGGGCGTCGATTCGGTCAGCATTCACGACGCGATTCACGAGATTGAAGGCGAATGCAATCAGCGCCGCGTCTTCAACTCCTTGGCCAATGTCGCCCGCAGCGGTGCTTTTCTATCCATCAACAGCTCCTTCACGGCCACGTCCATGGCGATCGGACACTCCATGCGGGGCCACGGCGAGTGGAAGCTGCACTTCGTAAGGCTTACCGGCGCCAAGCGCGAGCGCAAGATCCAGACCCTCGCCTACCGATCGCACGACGACTACAAGCAGATGATCCGCGATGCAGGCTTCCGCGTGGTGCACGAGGAAGACCGCGAGGTCATTCTCACCAAGACCGCGCTCAAGGCCATCGCCCGCTACCCCGAGTTCGTGCGCGGCATGGCCAAGGACCTGACCTTCTCGCGCGACGTGAGCCTGGCCGAGTTGAGCGACGCGATGAGCGCCGCAGTGGACAAGATTCGCTTCGACTTCCTGCCCCGCCTCTGGTACGGGGTCATCGCCCAGAAAGTAGCGTGCGAGCCCGCCTAGGCCGGTGCCTCGTCCTTAAGCCACGCCCGCCAGGTAGCGCCACCACGTGCGCCAGGCCTGACCCATCGCTGCAAACCCGTCCCCGGCCCAGGGATAGTCACGTCGCGCGTCGTTGAAAAACGCCCCGACTTCCGGCGAGTCCCAGCCAGTGGTGTTGAAGAGCCCGCGCTGCGGCACCCGCGGCACATAGCGGATCTTGAACATGAACCTCCACTGGTCGGTCTGATTGGGCTGCGCGCAGTGCCACAGCGATTCATGCAAGAACGCGATGCGGCCTCCGGGTCCGGAGAGTTGTCGCTGTCCAAGGAAATTCTTGTACCGAGTCACGTCGTGATAGCTCACCCGGCGCACGTGCGAGCCGGGAAGCACCAGGGTCGGACCCATCTCCGGCCGGGCGTCATGCGGGAAATAGCAGACGAGAATGTCGAACTGTCGCGGGTGATCAACCGCCAGGCTTGAGTCAACGTGCCAGCGCTGCGCCTCGCGCTTGCCGGGCGCCACCGTGTGCAGAAACGAGTGGTCGTGAACCGGATCGGGTCCCAGCAGGCTCTCCGCAACGCCCCGCACGGCCGGGAGATCGAAGACCTCGCGAACAGCCGCCGAGTATTCCCAGAACTCGCGCGGCTTGTTCGGGTTATACCCCCGGTTCTTCGGGTAGGCCAGCGCGTCCCGGTGCACCTGCTCGTTCAGTTCCCGTGGCACCAGATCGCCGAATTCCACGAAGCCGTCAGCGACGAACCGCGCCATGTCCAGGGCCCGCAGTCGGTGGTCAGTCGAAGTCGTGGTCGTCATCTGGCGCCTCCGCGGAAACAAATCGCTCCAGCACATATTCCCACGGGAGCGGACCTGTTTCGTGCTCGGCGCCCCGCGGGTAGGTAGGCAATTGGGGTAACTGCAACACGCGCCAGCCGTCATGCATGGCATCCACCACCGACGCATACGGCGGCTCAGGTTGGTCGCCCGCCTGCATCTGCTGATCGCCTGCCGGCTGCGATCCGTCGTAGAGCGCCCACGCCACCGTGGCCGCGCCCAGGTCAGGCTCGGCCAGATGCAGGATCAGGACCTGCTGTCGAGTTCCAGCAATCACGAAGGAGTGCCGCCAACCGCCAACTGCGCGTGGACAACAGCATGGTAAACGGCGCGAGCGGTCGCGGCACGCGGCCTCGCTCGCAGGCAAAGATGTGACGGTCGTGGGATGCTGAACATCTGACGTTGTTCCCTTGGAGTGGACATGCAACTCGTTCGGTTCACCAAATTCTGGGAAGACCTGGACGTTCACCAGCTCGGCGAACGCGCACGCGACCTCGGCTACGACGGCCTGGACCTGGCGGTCCGCGAAGGTCACGCCGTCACCCCCGCCAACGTGACCGATGCGCTCCCCGGCGCCCTAAGCGCCTGGCGCGAGATCGGCGTGGACTGCCCCATGATCTCGTCGTCGACCGACCTCATCGATCCCCACGCCGCCCATGCTGTTGCGCTGTTCGAGGCCGCTGCCGCGGCCGGCGTGCCGCGCATCAAGATCGGCTACTTCAAATTCAATCCCGGCGACTGGTTCGAGCACTGCTGGTCGACGGCCCGCCGCAGCCTGGACGGCTTTGAGCGCCTCAGCCGTCGCGCCGGCGTCCAGACCATGTACCACACGCACAGCGGTCAATGCCTGGGGTCCAACTGCGCCGGCCTGCGCCACCTCCTCCAGGATTACGACCCGGAGCACGTTGGCGCGTACGTGGACTTCGGCCACCTGGCAATCAACGGCGAAGATGTGCAGATGGGTCTGGCGATGCTTCGCGATCGCCTCTCAGCCATCGGCGGCAAGGATGCCCGCCACTTTCCCGACCAGCGTCCCGACCGCCGGGCCAGCTTTGCCGACGGCTTCGTCTTGCTCGGACAGGGCGCCGCCGAGTGGCCCGAAGCTGTCGCGCTGCTCAAAGGCTGGGGCTTCGACGGTCCCGTCACCATCCACACCGAATACACCACCGATCAGGACGTCATCTCAACCGTCGGCGCCGGCGAGTACACTCCCGAGGCCATTGCCCTGCGGGCGCGCGGCGAAGTTGAAGATCTTGCCTATCTTCGCGGGCTCGTACAGGCCGCCTGAGCCAACGATGAGACTACGCCTGGATTCGTAGAGGCCTGTGGCCGTCAGTGCGGTTCAGGAGCGTGCACACCTCGTCGCGCGAAGGGACCTCGTCGCGCGGCACCGGGTTCGGCCCCTCCGCCGGCGCCGTGGCGCACCTGCCCAACATCGCCATCGGGACGCGGTAGCCTGCGCCATGGACATCCGGCGCCTCAACCTCCCCGACCGCTTCCTTCCCAACCGCGTCCTGACCCATCAAAAGCTCCCGCGCGGCGAACCGATGACGCTGGCCAACCTGGAAGGCGCGGGCTGCATCCGCCGCCTCTTCGTGACCACCGTCCGGCGACCATCGCCCGGCAACCAGCGCCAGACCCTGATCCGGATGTACTGGGACGGCGCCGACACGCCCGCCGTGGAAGCGCCCCTCGGTGACTTCTTCGGCCAGCTGCACGGTCTCCCGCCCTACCCGCTCAACTCCCGCTACCTGATCTCGCAGTCCCATTCCGGCTATACGGCCACGTTTGCCATGCCCTTTGCCCGCGGCGCGCGGATAGAGGCCGAGGCGGGTCCGGATGTCGACCCGCCCCGCATCATCCTCTTCGTCGATTGGCATGCCTACCCTGATGGATCGCTGGAGGAGCCGCTGCGCTTTCACGCACAGTTCCGACGCGAAAACCCGTGCCAGGCGTTTGGCCGCAACTATCTCCTGCTGGATACCGTCGGCCGCGGCCACTTCCTCGGCTTCAACTACGGCGTGGCCGTGCGCGACGAACGCGCCCGCTGGTCGCACGCCGGCGCCGAGAACATCTACATCTCCAACAACATCGGCGCGCCCGAAGGCACCTTCGCCTACCTGCGCGGCGGCGGCGGCGAGGACACCTTCGGCGCCTCCTACGGCGGGGTGCTGCACCAATCCTCCTCGCACTTGGACCAGGGCGTGCCCTACTACGCTCAGGAAGACCTTGGCCCCGCCTTTGCCCGGCACACCCTGGCCGCCTACCGCTTCTTCGCGTTCGACGCCGTTCCGTTCAACCACTCCATCCACGTTCGTTTCGGCTCCATGGCCAACGACATCTGCAGCACCGCCTACTGGTACCAGGAACCTCCCCACCGTCCCTTCTTCCAGATGCCAGGCTGGAGTCAACTACTCAAGGGCGCCCAACTCCCATTCGCCGCCACGGGAGCGCCCTCACCCGAGCCGCGCTGGCAAGTGCTTGGCCCCTTCCACCCCAACTCCCTCGCGGCGCTGCACGCTGCTGCCAACCAGGGCGATTCCGCCACAATCGTCCGGGACACGGGCTACGCAAGTGATTCACCCTGGCGTCACGAAGACCGGCACGTGGCCCGGTGGACTTCCGCTGAGGACATTCACGGATTCGTTGACTTCGGTTTGGCCTTCCGCCCGTCGGATCGCGGCAATTCCGTCACGTGGCCCGCCGTGGCCCTGGCGCAGTCCTGGTTGCACGTTGATGCCGACACCACCGCGACCCTGCACCTCGGGTGGGCGCACGAGCTCCGGCTGCGGCTTGGCGACGAACCCTGGCAGTCAGCCGGGACGCACGCCTACTTTCGCAACCGAACGCATCCCGTACATTTGCGCGCCGGCTGGAATCGTCTACAAGTCACGCTCAACAGCCCGGAGGCGGGCATTGAAGGAAGCACATGGGGCGCGTGGACCTTCGGGCTGCGCGCGGTTGATGCCGCTGGACGTGAGATCGAGCCGCAGATCGAGCCGGACGGCTCGGCGCGCTCCTGACCGCGCTCCCGTTTGGTCTCTGCCAATCCGCGCGGGATCGCGTCTCAGCCCAGCTTCTTGGCTGGCAGACCTGGTCGGGGAGGCGAGATTTGAACTCGCGACCTCGGCGTCCCAAACGCCGCGCGCTGCCAGGCTGCGCCACTCCCCGTAGACGCCCATCGTATCGCCATCGGGGAGGAATTGAGCCAGGGACCTGGCGCCAGTCCGGGAATCGAGCACCGCGCGCCCCGAATACGCAGACGCTGCCCCGCCGTCGCGCGTCCTAGCCTGCTGGCGCGTCGGGATCTGACGGAACGCCCGGAACCTTCGTCGCGCCCCAGCGCGCCGCCTCTTCCTGGTTGTCGTCCACCCACCTATTGAACACCACGGGAAACCGCGCCCGGGCTTCGTCAATCCCCAGCACAAACCGATTTGGCCAAGCTTGGTAATTGGACCGAAACGACCCAGTCCTGGTCTCCCCGTCGGCATATTCAATGATGCGCGTAATCTCGGCCTGTACGCCTTCCTTGGCGTATTCCACCTGCTCCTCGAATTCCGGCTCTTCCTCGGAGTTGACAATGCCCTCGTCCGGCGGCGGGTCTTCCC
>JAPPFO010000073.1 GCA_028875175.1 Chloroflexota bacterium
GTTTACGACCGGGGAAGACGTGGGCCACATCGGTTCGAAGGCTTTTGACGCCAATGACGTGGTTGGGCGTCGCTGCTACGTCCTGGATGCGGGCGGGCCGGTGGGCAACGTGGTGATGCGGGCGCCGGGGCAGCGGCGCTTCAACTTCACGTTTCGAGGCAAGGCGGCGCACGCCGGGGTGGAGCCGGAGTTGGGCGTCAGCGCGATCGGGATGGCGGCGCGGGCGATCGACCGGATGCCGCTGGGGCGGGTAGACGAGATCACGACGGCCAACGTGGGGATCATCTCCGGCGGCGAGGCGTACAACATCGTGGCGCCGGAGGCCCAGGTGACGGTGGAGACGCGCAGCCTATCCGAGGATCGGCTGGAGTTGCAGGTGGCCGACATCGTGGGTGCGGCCGAGCAGGCGGCGGCGGACTTTGGCGGCGAGGTGGATATCGAGACGCACACGTTCTACACGGCGTACCAGCTGGACGAAGGAATTCCCGCGGTGGAACTGGCTGACGCCGCGATTACAGCCGCCGGCATCGAGCCGCAACACGTGAGCACGGGAGGCGGCAGCGACGCGCACGAGTTTAACGAGAAGGGCATCACCTCGGTCTGCCTGGGCATGGGATACATCGACGTGCACTCGGTGCGCGAGTACATGCCGCACGATCAGCTGCGGGCGATCACGCAAGTGACGACGGAACTGATCCGGCTGGCTTAAGCCGTACGCGGAACGACCGTCCAGCGGCGGGTCGTGCGGGTGGTCGGCGGACTAGGCGGCCGCGTCGCTTTGTTGCGGTCCGTTGCGCAGGCCGACGATCAGGCCTTCCAGCACGCCTTCGAGGCGGGCCTGGCCGCGTTCGAGCGAGGCAAGACGTTGCTCGACTGCCGCGCTGCGTGCCTCCAAAGCCTCGCCCTGCGCTCTCAACGCCACGATCTCCGCCTGCAAACCCGCAATCTGCGTCTCCACTGCCGCAAGCCGCGTATCCAGACTTCCGATTGCTGTCTGCAGCGACATCACCTGCACTTCCAGTGCCCCAGTTCGCGCCGCTAGCGCCGCCAGCTCCGCGCCAAAGGCTGCTTGCTGTGCTTCGAGCCGGTCCATGCGGCCGCTGAGCCGTATCGTCGCGCCGACGATCAGCGCCGCCAGCGCAATGCCGACGCTCAGAATTCCGATCAAGTCCGGCGTCACGCCGTGGACTCCTGACCCGCCCGACTATGAACGAAGGACCACTCGCGCAATCTTAGCCGGACGCCGCGCGGGGATCAGGTTGCGCTGTTCGTGCCGTTCTCCAGCAGGGCGTACTCGTAGCTGTCCTTCAGGGCCAGCCAGGAGGCTTCGATGATGTTGGTGGAGCTGCCCACGGTGCCCCATTCGCGCGAGCCGTCGGTGGACTGGATGAGGACGCGCACGCTGGCGTCGGTGGCCGAGGCGGAGTCGAGGATGCGGACCTTGTAGTCGACCAGGTGCACTTCCTGGAGGGCCGGAAAGAAGCGTTCCAGGGCCTTGCGGGCCGCGTGGTCCAGCGCGCTGACCGGGCCGTTGCCCTCGGCGGCGGTGTGGAACATCTCTTCGCCGACGCGGATCTTGACCATGGCTTCCGAGAGCATCTCCCGGCCGCCGCGGGTTTCGGCCAGCACCAGGAAGTCCACGAACTCGAACGGCGAGCGGTAATCGGCGCGCAGGCGGCGAAGCAGAAGCTCGAACGAGGCCTCGGCGCCCTCGAACTGGTAGCCGCGTTCTTCGAGATCCTTGACCTTGGCCAGCGCCTCGCTGACGCCGGCGTCGTCGGTGCTCAAACCCAGGCCGCGGGCACGTTCGGCGATGTTGCTGCGGCCGGCCAGTTCGGAAATGAGGATGCGGCGCTCGTTGCCAACGGTGGCCGGGTCGATGTGCTGGTAGGCCTGGGCGTGCTTGCGCATGCCGCTGCCGTGGTAGCCGGCCTTATGGGCGAAGGCGCTGAGGCCGACATAGGGCATGAAGGCGCTGGGCGGGGTGTTGGCCAGTTCGCCCACATAACGGGATAGCTCGGTGGTCTGGCGCAGTTGCTCTTCGGTCACGCACTGGTGGCTGAGCTTGAGTTGCAGGGTGGGAATGAGCGTGGTGAGGTTGGCGTTGCCGCAGCGTTCGCCGAAGCCGTTGACGGTGCCCTGAATCTGCGAGGCGCCGGCCGCGACGCCGGCCAGCGTGTTGGCGGCCGCCAGGTCGGCATCGTTGTGCATGTGGACGCCGATCGGGACCGTCGTCCAGGCGCGCGCCGCTCGGGTGGCCTCGGTGACCTGGGCAGGCAACGCTCCACCATTGGTATCGCAGCAGATGATCCAGTCGGCGCCGGCCGCCGCAGCGGCTTCGACGCAGGCGTGCGAATAGATTGGATCCTGGATGAAGCCGTCGTAGAAGTGCTCGGCGTCGACGATTACCTCGCGCCCGGCAGCCTTCAGGTGGGCGACCGTGTCGCGGATCATCGCCAGGTTTTCGTCGGTACTGGTTTCCAGGACCGTCTCGACCTGGAAGCGCGAGAACTTGGCCACGATGGTGACGGCGGGGGTTTCGCAAGCCAGGAGTGCGGCGACGGTGGGGTCGTCGGCTACGTCGCGGTCCTTGTAGCGCGTGGCGCCGAAGGCGGTGATGCGGGCCTGGCGCCAGGGGATTTCGGCGGCGCGCCGGAAGAACTCGCGGTCCCTGGGGTTGGAACCGGGGAATCCGCCCTCGATGTAGTGGACCCCGTAGGCGTCCAGCCGCTGGGCGATGCGAAGCTTGTCCTCGGTTGAGAACGAGATGCCTTCGGTCTGCGCGCCGTCGCGCAGGGTCGTGTCGTACAGCGAAAGTTGCATGGGAATCGGCCAGGTGTCTGCGGGAACTGGTTCGGTTACGCGCGGGTCGGCTCGCCGGCTTCCCGCGAGACGATGAAAATGCCTGTCAGCCGGCGGCGGGGCCCTCGATGCGGGCAATGACCGCCGCGGTCATGGACGTTGTGTCCACGAGGCGCGCACCCTCCTCGCCGATATCGGGCGTTCGGAACCCGTCGTTGAGCGTGTGTTCGACGGCCGTCTCGATTGCCGCGGCCGCCTGCGGCTGGTCGAACGTGTGGCGAAACAGCATCGCCACGCTGAGGATTGTACCCAACGGGTTGGCAATGCCCTGGCCGGCGATATCCGGCGCGCTGCCGTGGACAGGCTCGTAGAGCGCTCGCCCCTGATCGCCCAAACTGGCGGAGGGCAGCATGCCCAGCGAACCGGTGAAGACGCCGGCCTCATCGCTGAGCAGGTCTCCGAAGGTGTTTTCGGTCACGATGACGTCGTATTCGGTCGGCTGGCGCACCAGGGCCGCGGCGAAGGCGTCGGCCAGCATGGTGTCGTACTCGATGTCCGGGTGCTGAGCCGCCACGTCGTTGGCAATCTCGCGCCAGAAGCGTCCGGTAACCAGTACGTTGAACTTGTCCACCGACAGCACCTTGCGTCGCCGGCCGGCCGCCCATTCGAAGGCGCGCTCGACAATCCGGCGGACTTCGCTCTCGCGATAGGCCAGGGTGTCCACGGCGCCGCGTTCGCCGCCGATGAAGCGCATCTCCTTGGGCTGGCCGAAGTACAGCCCGCCGATCAGCTCGCGCAGGATGACCATGTCCGTCCCGCGAACTACCTCGGGACGCAACGGCGACTGGTCTACCAGGGCGTCGTATACCAGGACCGGTCGAACGTTGGCGTAGAGCTCCAGGCCCTTGCGCAACCGCAACACCCCTTCCTCCGGGGTGAACTCGGCATGCGGGTCCTCCCATTTCGGACCGCCGACCGCCGCGAGCAACACGGCGTCCGCGTCGAGGGCGTCCTGAAACACCTCGTCGGTGCAGGGCTCGCCGAAGCGGTCGATGCTGTTGCCGCCGAGCGGGCGCTCCAACTGCGTGACGCCAACGCCGAAGCGTGAGGCCGCGTGGTCCAGCACCTCAGCGCCGGCCGCCATCACCTCCGGCCCGATGCCGTCGCCGGGAGTGACGACGATGCGCCAGTTCTTCACCGGGCGGGCCAGCCGCTGATGTAGGGCAGCCGGTCGTGGACGGCGCTGATCGCGTCGCCGGACTCCAGGAGTGACGAGAGCGCGTCCCACTCCCCGCTGACAAAGGCCTCCCGGACGGAGGCCGGCAATTCGGCCTGGTAGGTGGCCTGCCCGGCCGTGATCGCTCCGCTGCCCACGTCGATCGCCAGCGCCGTTTCGGGCGCCTCTTCGATCAGGCTCTGTAGCGACTCGATCTGGGTGGCGGGCAGGGTCAGGCAGGGAATCCCGATGGTGGTGCAGTTACCGAAGAAAATCTCGGCAAAGCTCTCGCCGACGATTGCCTTGATACCCCTGTGCATGAGCGCCTGCGGCGCGTGCTCGCGGCTGGAGCCGGAGCCGAAATTGCGGTTGACCACCAGGACGCTGGCGCCGGTGAAACGGGCGTCGTCGAACGGGTGCTTGCCGTTGAGCTGCCGGCGTTCGTCTTCGAAGGCGTGCGGGCCCAACGTTTCGAACGTGATCTCGCGCAGATAGCGGGCGGGAATGATCCGGTCGGTGTCGATGTCGTTGCCGCGCACGGGAACGCCGGTTCCGGCGACGTGGGTGATGCGTCCGTCGTCAGCCATCGTCGGCCCCCTTAGCCCGCGGCCAGCGCGCGCACGTCGGTCACCTCACCGGCGACCGCGGCGGCGGCCACCATGGCCGGGCTCATCAGCAGCGTCCGCCCCAGCGGGCTGCCCTGGCGGCCCTTGAAGTTGCGGTTGCTGGACGACGCGCAGACCTGGTCGTTCACCAGCTTGTCCGGGTTCATGGCCAGGCACATGGAGCAGCCGGCGTCCCGCCACTCGAAGCCAGCGGCGCGGAAGATGTCGTCCAGACCTTCGGCCTCGGCCTCGGTCTTAACCTGCTGCGAGCCCGGCACTACCAGCGCCTTCACGTGCGCGGGCACCTGACCACCCTCGGCAACCCGCGCCGCTTCGCGCAGATCGGAGATTCGGCTGTTGGTGCAGGAGCCGACGAACGCCACGTCGATCGGCGTGCCGGCAATCGGGACGCCAGGCGCGAGCTTCATGTGGTCCAGCGCGTCCTCAATGGAGCGGCGTTCCAGGCCCTCCACCGACTCAGGTGATGGGATCAACTCGTCCACGCCCAGGACCTGGCCAGGGTTCACGCCCCAGGTGACCATCGGCGCGATGGACTCGCCCTCGATGTCGACCTGGTCGTCGTAGGCGGCGTCCGCGTCCGAGGCCACGTCGCTCCACCACTGGCGGGCGCTGTCGAACTCGTCGCCTTTCGGGGCGTATTCGCGGCCCTGGAGGTAGGCGTAGGCGGTCTCGTCGGGGTTGACGTAGCCCACGCGCGCGCCGCCCTCGATGGACATGTTGCAGACGGTCATGCGCTCGTCCATGGACATGGCGTCAAACACGTCGCCGGCGTACTCGTAGGCGTAGCCCACGCCGCCCTGCACGCCCAGCCGCCCGATGATGGCCAGGATCACGTCCTTGGCGAACACGCCGTCGGCGAGTTTCCCGTTAACGGTGATGCGCCGGCATCGCGGCTTGGCCACGGAAATGGTCTGGGTGGCCAGCACGTCGCGCACCTGCGACGTGCCGATACCAAAGGCAATGGCACCGAAGGCGCCGTGCGTGCTGGTGTGGCTGTCGCCGCAGGCGATCGTCATGCCCGGCTGGGTCAGGCCGAGTTCGGGCCCGATCACGTGCACGATGCCCTGGCGACCGGTCGAGCGGTCGAAAAATGGGATTCCGGTCCGCTCAATGTTCTGTTCGATCGCCACGAACATCTGCTCGGCCATCCCGTCCACGTAGGGCCGAGTGGACCCGTCGGTGGGGATGATGTGGTCCACGGTGGCGAAGGTGAGGTCGGGGTAACGCACGGACAGGCCACGTTCCGCCAGCATCTGGAACGCCTGGGGACTCGTGACCTCGTGCACCAGGTGGAGGCCGATGAACAGCTGGGTCTGCCCATTTGGCAACTCGCGCACCGTGTGGGCGTCCCAGACCTTGTCGAGCAGCGTGTGGCCCATGTCGCCTCCTAGATTCCTGGAACGCCCGAAGCGTCGGCCAGCAGCGTGGCCTCAGGGGTTGTCGACCAGCCCTTGCCGAGTCCGGCCATCAGACGATTCAACGCGTTGACGTAGGCCTGGGCGCTGGCGACCAGGATGTCGGTGTCTGCGCCGTGACCGCTGAAGGTCTTACCGTTGCTCTCGATGCGGATGGTCACCTCGCCGATGGCGTCAATGCCTTCGGTTACGGAGTTGATCGAAAACTCGGTGAGCTGGTTCGGCACCTTCACCAGGCGGTTGATCGCCTGGTAGATCGCATCCACGGGACCAGTGCCGATGCCGGCGTCGACGTGCTCTTCCCCGTCATCCGAGCGCAGACGCACGGTGGCGGTCGGCATGGCGCCGGTGCCGGTGCTGACCTGCACGTGCAGCAGCTCGAACGTCTGGTGGAACGCGCGACGCTGCTCGTTCTGCACGATCGCTTCGAGATCTCGATCCGTGATCGTCTTCTTGCGGTCGGCAATCTCCTTGAAGGCCTGGAAGGCGGCCTGGAACTCGTCATCGGCCAACCGGTATCCCATTCGCTTGAGGCGGTCGCGAAACGCGTGGCGGCCCGAGGTCTTGCCCAGGACGATGCTGCTCTCGTCCAGCCCGACGTCCGACGGGTCCATGATTTCGTAGGTGGTGCGCTCCTTCAGCATTCCGTCCTGGTGCAGGCCGGACGCATGCGCAAAGGCGTTGGCGCCGATGACGGCCTTGTTGGGCGGCACGACCATCCCCATGTAGTTGGAGACGAGGCGGCTGCTGCGCGCCAGTTCGGTGCTGACCAGCCGGGTGTCGGCGGCGAAGTAGTCGCCGCGGGTGCGCAGCGCCATTACGATTTCTTCCAGCGAGGCGTTGCCGGCGCGCTCGCCCACGCCGTTGATCGTGCATTCGACCTGCGCCGCGCCTTCCTTGACGGCCGCCAGCGAGTTGGCGACGGCCTGGCCCAGGTCGTCGTGGCAGTGGACGGACAGCACGACATCCTCGATGCCGCGCGTCTGGTCCATGACGTACCTGACCATTTCCGCGAACTCGGCGGGCTGGGCGTAGCCGACCGTGTCGGGGAAGTTCACGACCGTGGCACCCGATTCGATGGCGGCACTGAAGACTTCGCTGACGAAGTCGAGGTCGGACCGCGTGGCATCCATGGCCGAGAACTCGATGTGATCGGTCAGGGTGCGCGCGTGGCCCACGGAATCGCGCGTCAGGTCCAGCACGACCTCGCGACGCTCATGCAACTGGTGTTGCAGGTGAATGTCGCTGGTGGAGATGACGATGTGCAGCAGGGGCCGCGCGGCGGCTTTCAGCGCGTCCCAGGTCGTGTCGATCTGTTCGCGCTTGAAACCGCTCAGCCCGGCGACTTCGACGTTGCGAAGTTCGCGGGCCAGCAGGTCGACGGCCCTGAAGTCGCCGGGCGAGGTGAACGGAAACCCGGCCTCGATGACGTCAACATTCAAGCGGGCCAGCTGGCGCCCGATTTCCAGCTTTTCGTCTATGGTCAGCGCACCGCCGGCAGCTTGCTCGCCGTCGCGCAGGGTGGTGTCGAAGATGCGGACGTTCCGCATGGTGACAGCTTCCTCAGCTAGGTCATGGGCGGCCGCGGATGCGGCCGCGGGGTATCCCGGGATTCCCCTCCGCTAGTGGGAGGGGCCGGGAAGCGCGAGCCGGAAAGTCACCAGGAGCGTTCGCATCGGTCGTGCGTCACCTGCGGTTCATTCGCGCGTCTTGGGGAGCCAGTCCATCATGCTGCGGAGCTCGCGGCCCACCACTTCAACGGGGTGTTCAAGGTCGCGGTTCCGAAGCGCATTATACGCGGGACGTCCGGCCTGGTTCTCGAGAATCCAGCGACGGGCGAACTCGCCGTTCTGGACATCCTCCAGGATGCCCTGCATGGCTTTCCGCGAGTTGTCGTCGACCACGCGCGGACCCGAGACCAGGTCGCCGAACTCGGCCGTGTCGCTGATCGAGTAGCGCATGTAGCTGATCCCGCCCTGGTAGATCAGGTCCACGATCAGCTTCAGCTCGTGCAGGCACTCGAAGTAGGCGAGACGCGGATCGTAGCCCGCGTCCACCAGGGTCTCGAACGCAGTCTTGATCAGCGCGGTGGTGCCGCCGCACAGGACAGCCTGCTCGCCGAAGAGGTCGGTTTCGGTCTCGTCCTTGAAGGTGGTCTCAATCAGGCCGGCCTTGGCACAGCCGATGCTCTTGGCGTAGGACAGCGCGACGTCACGCGCACGGCCGGTGGCGTCCTGGTGGATCGCAACCAGGCCCGGAACGCCCACGCCCTCGACAAACAGGTCGCGCAGGACGTGCCCCGGACCCTTGGGCGCCACCATGGCCACGTCCACCTCGGCGGGCGGATTGATCTGGCCGTAGTGAATATTGAATCCGTGCGCGAAGAGAATCATGTGTCCCGGGCGCAGGACCGGCACGATCTGCTCCTCGTAGACCTGCGGCTGATCCTGGTCCGGCAGGGCCAGCATGACGGCTTCCGAAGCGTCGACGGCTTCGGCGACGTCGAGGACCAATAGGTCCTCCGACTCGGCGCGGGCGCGCGAGGGGCTGCCCGGGCGCAGGCCGACGACCACGTCGGCGTCGGAGTCGCGCAGGTTGAGCGCGTGCGCGTGCCCCTGGCTGCCGTACCCCAGGACCGCGACCCGCTTGCCCTGCAACTCGTCGGCCGTGATGTCGGCCTCGTAAAGCACCTTGCTATCCACGCGCACGTCCATTCCGGGGGCCGACGTCGTCGCGCGCGATGGCGATCACGCCGGTTCGGGAGATTTCCTCGATCGGGTACTCGGTTATCACATCCAGGAACCGGTCGATCTTGGACTGAGCGCCGGTCATCTGCACGATCATGGAGGTCTTGCTCACGTCCACGATTTCGCCGCGGAAGATATCGGTGATCTCGGCCAGGCCCGGCCGCTCGGTGGCCTTGACGCGCACCTTGATCATGGCGAGTTCGCGACTGACGGCGGGAGCGCCGGTCAGATTCCGGACCGAGACGACCTCGACCAGCTTATAGAGCTGCTTCTCGCACTGCTTGACTTCTTCCGCCGAGCCTTCGACGGCGATCGTCATGCGCGAGTAACCCGGCTCCTCGGAGTGCCCAACGGCCAGGCTGGCGATGTTGAAGCCGCGCCGACGAAAGAGGCTGGCCACGCGGGTCAGGACACCCGGATGGTCGGCCACGGTGGCGACCAGCGTGTGGGTTTCGGTCCCGTTCATCGCGGGTCCTCGATCACGCTGTTCACACCGGTGCCCGGCACGATCATGGGGTAGACGTTCTCCACCCGGTCCACGTGGAGGTCCAGCACCACGGGCCCGTCGTATTCGTGTGCCATGGCGATGGCGTCCTTCATTTCGTCACGCGAACTCGTGCCCACGCCGTGCAGTCCGAACGCCTGGGCGACCTTGGCGAAGTCCGGGTTGTCCAGGAACGCGCCCATGTAGCGGCCTTCGTAGAAGAACTCCTGCCACTGGCGGATCATGCCCAGGTGCGCGTTGTTGAGCACCGCGACCTTTACGTTGATGCCCTCGGCGGCCAGCGTGTTGAACTCCTGGATGTTGATCAGCAAGCCGCCGTCGCCGGTGACGCACCAGACGTCTTGCGACTCGTCCGCCAGCTTGACGCCCATGGCGGCCGGCAGGGCATAGCCCATCGGCCCCAGTCCGCCGGCGCTGAAGAACATGCGCGGGCGCTCGTACCAGAAGTGCTGCGATGCCCACATCTGGTTCTGGCCCACGTCGGCGATGACGCGCGCTTCGCCGCCCGAGATGTCGTAGATCGCCCGCACGACTTCCTGCGGCAGCACGGAGTCGGGGCTGTCGGGGATCTTGAGGGAGGGGTGGTCGCGCCGCCAGCCGTTCATCTGGTCCAGCCAGGGCGTGCGGTCGCGCGATTCGATCAGGGGCAACAGTTTCTGCAGGGTGAGTTTCAGGTCGCCGACGATCGGCACGTCGGTCTCCAGGACCTTGCCGATCTCGGCCGGGTCGATGTCGATGTGCACAACCTTGGCGCCCGGCCCGAACTCGTCCTCCTTGCCCACGGCCCGGTCGTCGAAGCGGGTGCCCAGGCCGATGATGCAGTCGGTCTGACGCATCGAGAAGTTGGCGTAGGCCAGGCCGTGCATGCCGAGCATCCCGAAGGAAAGCGGATGCGTCTCGGGGAACGTGCCCACGCCATGCAGCGTGCTGACCACCGGGATGCTGCCGCGCGTGGCTAGCTGCAGCAGCTCCTCGGCGGCTCCGGAAATATCGATGCCGTGGCCGGCCATGATGATCGGGCGCTCGGACGCATTGATGACCTCGGCCGCTTTGCGAACCATGCGGGCGTTGCCGACCTTGGACGGGCGGTAGCCGCGCAGGTTCACCTGGTCGGGCGCGGTCTCAGTAGTGGTTTCCAGGAAGACGTCCTTAGGAATGTCGACGTGAACCGGGCCCGGACGGCCGGTGGAGGCCAGGTGGAAGGCTTCCGACATCACGCGCGGCAAGTCGTCAACGTCCATCACCAGGTAGCTGTGCTTGGTGATCGGAATGGAGATGCCGGTGACGTCGGCTTCCTGGAAGGCGTCGGAGCCGATGGCCGGACGGGCCACCTGGCCGGTGATGTAGACCACGCCCACAGAGTCCATGATGTCGTTGGCCATGCAGGTGACCATGTTGGTGGCGCCCGGGCCGGAGGTGCTGGTGGCCACGCCGACCTTGCCGGTGGCCCGCGCGTAACCGTTGGCGGCGAAGCCGGCGGCCTGTTCGTGCCGGATCAGGACGTGCCGGATGCGGTCCTGGTAGTGGTAGAGGGAGTCATAGAACGGCAGCGAGGCGCCGCCCGGCATCCCAAAGATGACGTCGACGCCGGCAGCGAGCATGGCGTCGCACACCACCTCGCCGCCGGTACGCGGCGTGCCGGGTGCGGCGGTGGAACCGTTGGTGGATTGGCCGTTGGTCGCGGACATGTCGTGGGTCTCCTGGAGAGTCGTGGAAAGAGGTGTCGTCGTGTCTGCTGGGGAAACGCGGAGACGGCGGCTAGGCGGCGTCCCCGTCGGGTACCGCGACCGCGTAAACCTGAGCGCGCGCAATCTCACGCCTCTGCGTGCTGCGTCTCACCGCTCTGTATCCTTCGCGTCGGCCGGCTTTCCGGCAACAAAAAACCCGTCCCTCACAGGGACGGGCTGTAACCCGCGGTACCACCCCGCTTGCCCGGTCAGACGACCGAACCGCTTCGTTACCCGATTACGGCGGGCACCGGACCGGCCTACCAGCATCTTCCTTCAACCGGTCGGCTCGGGGGCGACCTTCGGCCTTGAGAACCCGCCGGCTCACACCATCTCCGGCTCGCTCGGGGTTCTCGGGAGGCCTACTCCTCCCCGTCAACGCCTTTGCGCTGTGTGCATTGTGCCTCGGAGTCGCGACAGGCGTGACTGACCGAGCGCGCAATGCGCACAGCGCAACCGTAACAACGCCCGGTGATTGCGGCAAGAGATTTCCAGGGCGCAGGTTTTCTTGGCTGTGGAGCGGCGACTGGCGCTCTTGCGCGGACGCCTGCGCATAATGCGGGATGCGCGACCGGACCGATCAATCCGCGGCCGACGGGCGGTATGTCGTCTTTGACCTGGAGACGCTGTACTTGAGCCATGAGGTTCGCGGCGGCTGGCGGAACATCAAGGACTTTGGGCTGGCCGTCGGCGTCACGATTGATGAGCACGGCCGGCAGCACGTCTGGCAGGAGCCGGACGCGCAGGATCTGATCGACTACCTGGCCGGGCATCCGCGCGTGGTCGGGTTTAACTCGCGGCGCTTCGACCTTACGGTGCTGTCGGCGTATGGCGACGTGTCCGGGCTACGCGAGCGCTCGTTTGACGTGTTGCTGGAACTCCAATCAGTCACCGGCCGTCGCAAGGGCATGCGGTTGCAGGACATCGCCGGCGCCATGTTCGGCGAAGCCAAGTCGCTCAGCGACGGCACCGAAGCGGTCCACTTGTGGCGAACCGGGCGGCACGAGGACCGCCGTCGCGTGATCGACTACTGCGCCCAGGACGTGCACCTGACCAAGCGCATCCTGGAGTTCGGCGTGGACAACGGCTACGTCTTGGTGCCGGTGCCGAATCTGCGCCGGGGTCATTCACAGGTGCCCGCCGAGGTGCCGGTGGAATGGGGCCGGGACGACGCGTTTATGCGCGGCCCTCGCTAGCCTCTCGACCAACATCCAGACCTCGAGCTGCGGGCGCCAGGCCCCTACATGAATTCGAGAATGGCCTCGATTTCGACCGGCATGCCGCCGGGGAGTTGGGCCATGCCAACGGCCGAGCGGGCGTGGCGGCCGTTTTCGCCCCAGAGCTCCACGAATAGCTCCGAGTAACCGTTGATCACCGCCGGCTGGTCGGTGTAGTCGTCGGTGCAGTTGACCATGCCCAGCACTTTGACCACCTGGAGAATCCGATCCAGGTCGCCCAGCGCCTCTTTGAGCGCGCCGAGATGGGCCACGGCGATGGAGCGGGCGAATTCGGCGGCCTGGGCCGTGTCGTAGTCGCGCCCGACCTTGCCCACCGGGGTGGCGCCGGTGGCGTCGACGGGTCCGGCGCCCGAGAGGTAGACCAGGTTGCCGCTGATGTTCCAGGGCTTGAGCGGAGCGGTGGGCGGAATGGTTGGGGACGGCAGCTCGATGCCGAGGTCCGCCAGCTTGCCTTCGATCTTCATGCGTCGGGAATCCCTTTCAGGCTTAGTCGCCGAACAAGCCTTCGGCGGCCACGGCGCCGATGGCGGTGTCGAAGGCCGCCACGGTCTGCTCGATGTCGGCTTCGGTGTGGGTGGCGCTGGTGAATCCGCCGCCGGAGATGAGGTGCACGCCCTCGTTGATCAGCGCCTGGCCCAGCGCGTCGCCGGCGGCTCCGCCGACGCCGCTCTTGGCCGGCTGGCCGCTGAGGCTGATGTGGAAATAGGAGGTTTCGCCGTAGACCAGGGCGCCGACGTCGTGCCGGTCGAAGGCCTCCTGCAAGCCCTGGCGCAGCTGCTCGCCCAGGGCGTCGATGTGCGCATGTACGTGGCCGTCGGCCAGGAAGTCCAGCACGGCTGCCCCGGCCGCGGCGGAGACGGGGTTGGCGTTGTAGGTGCCGGGGTGGGCGATGCGCTGGCCGCGGTCCCAGGCGGGGTCGCCGCGCTTCTCCAGGCGGTCCATGATCTCGGTACGGCCGCCCACGGCCGCTCCCGGCAGGCCGCCGGCCACGATCTTGGCCATGGTGGTCAGGTCCGGGGTCACGCCGGCCATGACCTGGAAGCCGCCGGGTGACATGCGGAAGCCGGTAACGACCTCGTCCAGGATCAACACGGCGTCGTGCTCGGTCGTCAGGTCGCGCAGGCCGTGAATGAATGCCGGGTCAACGGGCAGCGCGCCCCAACCGGCGCCGCTGGGCTCCACAATCACCGCGGCCACGTCGCCCTTCGCCAGTTCCTCGCGCACGCACTCCAGGTCCGTTGGCAGCGCGGTGATCGTCCCCTGCGTCGCCGCTGGAACGCCGGCGGAGGTCGGGATGTCGTAGGGATCTTCGACACCGATCGTCGCGTAGTCGTGCCAGCCGTGAAAGTGGCCCTGGAACTTCACGATCCGGTCGCGGCCCGTGTGGGCGCGCGCCAGGCGCATGGCCATGTGGGTGGCCTCGGTGCCGGAGGAATGGAAGCGGACGCGCTCGATGCTGGGCACGAGGCGCTTGATCTGCTCCGCCCAGCGAATCTCGAGTTCGTGGCCGGCCCCGTAGTGGGTGCCCATCTCCAGTTGCTCGCGCGCGGCGTCCACGGCCACCGGGTGCCCGTGGCCGAGGATCAACGCGCCATGGCCCATCGTGTAGTCCACGATCTCGTTGCCGTCCACGTCCCACTTGCGGGCGCCTTTGGCGCGGGCGGTCATGATGGGGAATGGCGCCTGGATGCGCGTGTCGTGCGCCACGCCGCCGGCCAGCGCCTCGCACGCCCGCGTGCGTAGCGCCGCCGATCCAGGATGCTGGGAAGCGAACGACCGCTCGATCGCGCCGTTGGCGGAGTCGGCGCCCATAGCGAACCTCCAGTTGGAAAAGACGAAACCCGCGGTGGCGGGCGCTCATGCTGCGTAACAGGTTGAGTGTGCCAGTCCGCCATGTCAACGCGTCGGACTTCGGCTTGATTCGCCGCCGCACGGCGCCCCGCGTACGCTGACGCCATGCTGTCTGTGTTCCTGGGTGGGCGCGACCCGAGGTTGCGCAACGCCGTAGAGGCGGTGCTGGGCCATCCGGCCTCGGATGATCTGGCCTATACCCACCTAGACGGCGCGCGGGCGGGGCCGGACGAACTCAACGCCGCGTGTGGCGCCGTTTCCATGTTCGGCGAGCGGCGCAAGGTGTTCCTGGACGGCGCCCCCGCCAGCGGACCGCCGGCTCGCAAGCTCATCCAGTGGCTGGCCGCGTTCAGCGACGCCCGGAAAAAAGACCCCGCCACCGACACGTGCGACCTGGCCGTTTCGGTTTACCTTGATCTGGGCGACCGCCGCACGGCCGCTCGGGTGAGAGCCTTCAATGCTTTGGCCCAGCACGGCGCGCGCGTTCAGCAGTTCGGGCCGCTACGGGATGCCGAGGCCGTGAGGTTCGTGCGCGCCGAGGCACGCCGCTCGGGTGTGAGCATGTCCGAGGGCGCCGCCGCCCGCCTGGTCGAACTCATGACGGCGGATGCCGGCCTGCTCGCAAGCGAGATCGAGAAGCTGGCGGCCTACGTTGGCTTCAACGGCCAGATCACCGAGCGCGACGTGAACGCCGCCTGCGCCACGATTGGCGAACACGCGCGCTGGGACTACGTGAACGCGCTGGCCGACCGGCGCGGCGCCGATGCGCTGGCGGTGCTCCACGACATGCTGGCCCTGCGCACACCCCACGAGATGATCCTGGCCGACGTCACCCGCTCGCTGCGCCAGCTGGCCGCCGCGCGGCAGGCGGTCGTGGAAGGCGGCAATTACCAGGCGGTGGCGCGAGCCGCCGGCGCACCGCCGAGCCGGGGTCGGTACCTCGCGCAGCAGGCCCGCCGCATGTCCGACCGGCTGATCGCCCGCATGTACGCCGAAGTCGTGCGCACTGACGGCGCCCTCAAGTCAACCGGGGGCGACAAGGATGCGCTGCTGGAGATCCTGACCGCACGGCTGGCCACGCGGCCGGCCGACGCGCGCGCTTAAGCGGCGTTCGCCGCCCGCAGTTGCCGGACCAGGCGGGCAACGCTGCGCGCCGCCTTGCGGCGGTGGATAACGCCCTTGCGCGCGGCGCTATCCAGGCGGCTCTGCGCGTCGCGGATCGCCGCTTCGGCTGCGTCCGTATCGCCGGCCTCGATCGCCTCGCGGGCGCGCCTGACGAAGGTTCGCACCGTCGAGCGGGCGCTTACGTTGCGCGCGCGCAGAAATCGCTGCCGGCGCACTTCCTTGGCTCGACGTTGCTGACGGACGATTTCTTTAGGTGAAGGCACGGTTCAACGGGATTCCGGTCACGGGTAGAAGCTGAGCATAGCACCGCATGCTCGCCACGGCCGACGTTCGTGCCGATCAGCATCGAGGCCACCGACAGGTGGTTCACGCCCCGATCCGCGACGATGGTGATCGTCGACGACTCACCCGGCATGATGGGCGGATGCTCACCGGCACCAAACGCCACCGCCACGTGCGAGGCGTCAGGGTTGACATGCCACCACTGCACGAGACCGGGCAATCACCAGCGCAACGATGCGCCGACTCCTCGTCACCGCCGAACTCCTTTGTCCCATGGATCACTCCGTCCGTTCCGGAGTCATTTCGACCGTATGCCCGCTCCCCGGACGAATTGGCGCCAAGCTTCGCCTCACGGGCTCTCCAATTGAACGTTTGATGAGAGTTCCGTCGGGAGCCGTTTGACGTGCCCGAAATCGCCCTTGCCGGGGACTTCGAATCCGGCGTCGACGCCGTCTTCGCCGCCGCCGTCGGTCGGCATGTCGTCGACGCGCCCAAGGGACGGCTGAGCGTTCAGACCGGCGCCATGCCCCTCCGCGATCCGCGGCTTCCGCCGCTCCAGTCCGTCTTCAACGCGGCCCAGACCATCCCGGTGTCGTTCACCCTCTGGCACGCACCCGGCCAGGCGCTGGCAGCCGGCGAGCCACCTAACGCCGAATGGATCGGGCGTCTGCGAACCGCTGACGCGCTCCTGCTGGTCGTCTCGGGTCAGGGTGGCCTCGAATCCGCGGCCCACCGTGCCGCCACGCTCCGCACCGAACTGGCCGTGCTGGACCTGGCGATCCTCGAACCCGCGCAGCAGCGTCTCGAAGAGCGTCTGACCAGCGGCCCACGGGTCGACCGCCGCGAGGCCGGCGAGCAGCTGGCCGTCGTCACCCGCGCGCGCGCGGCCCTGGAAGCGGAACGCCCGCTCCTCGAGGGGCTTTCGGCGCGCGAAGCCGCCAGCCTGCGCGGCTTCGGGCTGCTCGGCGCCAAACCCTGCGCCGTGGCCTGCAACGCCCCGGACGACGAAGCCGCCGCCATCGACGCACAGCGTGCCGCCGCGCACCACGACGACTGGTGCGTGATCGGCGCCGCCACCGAAGCTGAACTTGACGACCTCTCCGAGCACGACGCCGCCGAATTCAGGGCTGATCTGGGTCTGCCAGGTCTGGCTTCGCAGCGGCTGGGCCAGGCGCTCTGCCGCGCCCTCGACTACATCACCTTCTACACCGGCAACTCGCGGTCGGTGAACGCGTGGCTGTTGCCGCGCGGCGCAACCGCCCTGGATGCCGCCGCCACCATTCACACCGACCTGGCCGCGGGCTTCATTCGAGCCGATGCGGCCGGCGCCGACGACCTCATCGCGGCCGGCTCGATGGCCGCCTTGCGCGACCTTGGCCAGCTCCGCCGCGTCGGTCGCGACTACCTGGTCTCAGACGCCGAGGTCATCCAGGTCCATTTCAGCCGCTGAGCCGTTCCGGCCGAGCCAGCCCGACGACATCGGAAACGGATGCAAGGCCACGGCTCTCCAGGTATGCGCCCAGGCCATCCACGATGCGCTCCGCCGCGCGCGGCTCGCGAAACGTCGTGGTGCCGACCTGCACCGCCGAGGCGCCGGCCATGAGGAACTGCAGCGCGTCGTCCGTGGTCACCACCC
>JAPPFO010000035.1 GCA_028875175.1 Chloroflexota bacterium
ATGGCGCACGTCGCCCAGGTCCAGCGTCACCTCCGAATTCGCCTGTTCGGCCGTGAGATCAAAGCTGCGCTCATAGACGCCGGTGCCGGAATACCAGCCGTAGCCAAAGTTGGCCCACGGCTGCAGCGCCACGGTCGTGGGCCGCGTAAACAGCGCTAGCGGCGCCAGGATGCCGTTGGAAAACTCGGCCGCCTCGATCTCCACCGTCAGCATCCGGCCGGTCGTGATGTTGTAGATGCCCTGAATGTCGGGGGTGCGTTCCCGGACATCCACGTAGACCTTGTGGGCGCCCTTGATGTTGGGAATGCCAATGCCAACGCAGCCCGCCGGCAGGCGCTGCCGGTACACGAGCGTCCGAGGGAAGGCGACCGGCTCGCCCAGCAGCGGGATGTGCCGCCAGGGCTCAACCGGCGGGCGGCCGCGCTCCCAGGTCACCAGCGGCGTGTCGCGCTCATACGCCAGACCGGACCACACCTCGCTCGGCGGGGCCTGAACCTCCCACTCGTCGTCGGACACGATGGCGATGGAGCCTCCCGAACGCAGATCGATCTGCCCTTCGAAGAGGAATGAAATCGGCGCGTCGGACGCACACTCCACGTCGGCGACGATGGTGTTCTGGCCTGGACGCAGGTAGGGCATGATGTTGTAGGTCACGGGGCTGGACCAATCCTCGGACTCGCCCAGTTGCGTGCCGTTCATGTACACGGCCACGCGGTCCACGCCCACAAACGTTGCCCACGCCTTGATGGGCGGCTCGGTCAGATCGATCGTGCGTATGAATCGCAGTCGCCGGTGTTGATCGCTGGTTCGCTTGACGGCCCAGCCGCCGTGCTTCCGGACCCCGGTGATCCAACTGGCTCGCCAGTTGCCAATGGTGTCGGCCCCGGCCTGCGCCAGCCAGGTCTCGGGCCACTCGGAGTCATTGAATTCCGGGTCGCGCAGCTGCTCCAGGCGGCCCGAGCCCAACGAGAAGCTGGCGACGCGCATCACCGGCAGTTCGAAACGCCGAATCGATCCCTGGCCGGTCGGAATCCCACCGTCCAGCGCGAAGGTCCAGTCCGTCTTGAACTCCAGATCCTTCTGCTGCCGTTTCGTTTCGCGGGGTGCGCGTTGGCGCGAGGCCCGGACCGAGGTGTCAAAGACAACGACGCGGGCCGCGCGGGGCGGTAGGTCCAACGTAAATCGGCGTCGGCGGCGCGATCTGGTCGTCGCCAGCGGCTCGGTATTGCCGGTTTCAGGATCCCAGGCCTCGGGGCGCCCGGGCACATCCGTGGTAACGGTGGCGGTTGCCTCGTCCGGGGATCGATTGACGACCAGCAGCACTTCGGCGCCATCGAGCTGACGCGGTACGACGATCACATTGGCCTCGCTGTCGACCGTCGTTCCGGGGGCGAGGATCTGGGCGATCCGGTCGAGCGCGTCGGGCAGCTGCTCCGGAACCTGGAATGTGCGGCCCTTGCGGACGGCCGCGCCCTCCGGCGTCTGGGAGGCGTCGGTAAAGAGCTCTCGTACCGCGCGTGTGATCGGGCGATGCCTCCAACCGCCCTCACTGCTGCCCGATGGGCACTCGCCCATCACGATGAGCTGGCCGCCCGAGCGCACAAAGGCGCCCAGCCGGCGCATCGCCCGTGGACCGATGACAGGGGTCGGCGGCAGGATCAGGCTCGTCACGGTCAGCGCACCCTGCCGGAGGCGGCCATTCTCAAGGCGCGCGTTCCCGTGGCTAATGAACTGTTCGTCCACAATCTGCACGTCGATATTGCGGTCGCTCAGCCCGTCAATCAGACCCTCGTACGCCTCCGAAATCTCGCGCGCTCGCGCGTTGGGCCGGCCGTTAGCGGTATTGGCGGCGATGCTGGTCCAGGGATAGAGCACGCCGACCGTGGTTGCGGATCTCGAATGTCCCACCACCGCCGACAAGCGGGCGATGTAGTCGGACACGCCTTTGAAGTGCGGCCAAAACGGATTCTGATGACCAAGGCTGGGCGGCCAGTCGTCCGCAGCTTCAGCGGTGGCCATCGAATAGAAGAGCCCGTGCAGCACCTGCATGTTCACGCCGTAGGCGGCCAGCAGGTTGGCGCCGTGCCGAATCTCGTCCAGCGTCACGCCCCAGCCGGCGCCGCCAAAGGCTTCGGCCATCACCCGTGGCCGACCCATCATGGCCGCAACCGATACGGCCGGCTTGACCTCCGCCGCCTGCACGGTTCGCGGTCTGGCGTAGCGAAATCCGTGATGGTCGGTGCCCGGGATCGTGAGGTGGCGCAGGCCGCGGAAGTAGTCGCCCTGCCGGGCCGGATGGGAGGCCACGTGCTCTTCGGTGTGCCCCGTCCACTCCAGGCCGCGGCGCTGGCACCACGCGCTGATCTGCGCGAACCACGCCTCCTCGTATAGCGCGGCCACCGTTTCATAGAAGTCACAGCGAACCTTGACGGTGTCGTTCCCGCCGCGCAGCACAAGTAGCGGGAGTGAGGTCAGCAGGTCGTATCCCTTGTCCTTCTTGAACCGGGCCGGCAGGTCATCGGTCCAGGGCATTGGCTCGGCGGCGATGTACGGCTCGTCGAAAAAGACGCCGGGAATGCCGTCGCCAAATGCCTCCGCGTGGCGCTCGGCGTAGCGTTCGTAGACGGCGTCCAGGAAGGCCTTGACCGTCGCTGGGCGCAGGTAGTCGATCCGGTCGTCAGCGGTTCGAACGGAGAAGCCGAAAATACGCCAGACGCCCTCGGGGCACTCCCAGGTATTCAGCTTGGTCACGTCCACCAGTGTCTCGGGGTCCAGATCGCCGCTCGCATCCAGCCGGGCGGCAACCTGGATCAACGGCGTACCGGCTGGAAAGCGGCCTTCCAGCCCAACCTCAGCCGGACCTTCGACATCGTGGAACTTGCGTGTCAGGGTCTTGGCGTGGTGCTCGCTGCCCTGGGCCAGCACGGCGGACTCGGTCTGACCGTTGCGGCCGCCGGGCGAACCCGCGGGTCCGCTGGGCCAGGCGTATTCGTCGTAGATCCAGGTCTTGAGGCCGGCGTCGCGACCCTTGCGGACGGCATAGTCCACCGCGTCCCACCACCGCTCGCCAAAGTATGGGGTCTGCAGGCTCTCGCGGGCGTGCATGAACACGCCGCCGAAGCCCTTGTCCGCGAACTCCTTGATCTGTCGACCAATTTCGGCTTCGTGCAGCCGGCCGTTCCAAAACCAGAGCGCCAGCGGCGCAAATTCGGGGTCGGGCTGGCCAAAGGCTGTTCGCAGACGATCAAGTGCTCGGCTCACGGTGGGTTAGTCCTGACAGGGCGCGCGGCCAGCGCGCAGCGGCGGGTCATCGTCGGCGCAGGCACGTGTTCAGAGGCGCGACGTGTGGGTTGGTAGGTGCACGAAGAATCGTGCTGAAATCGTGCCGGAGCGGCACAAGGCGACAATTATAGAAGATAGTGCCGATCGAGGCCAAAACTCTTTACATAACATTGCGTTTTGCCGGTTGACATGCAGATCTTGCCGTCATCACCACCACCGCCGGCCAACGGTGGGCTTACCGTCGACCGGCGGCGGGGGTGAGTTGACCCCACGCCTGTCAGGCGCGTGGCGTATTTCCAGGCGGCTACGCGTGAGATCTCACCGCGCTAGCCTATTCCTCCGGCCAGCCGTCAGGGATCTCGTCAGCATCCAGCGCCGACTGGATCGCTGAGGCCGCGTCGGCGGTCACCCAGCTGGCCCAGACATCGGGATTACTCTTGAGCCACCAGATAGCGGCGTCGGCGGTGCCGGCGTCCGGGTTTTCACGCTGCCAGCCGGCAATCGACTTGTAGATGCCGATGTTGAGGCCCCACGACCTCAGCATTTCCACCACGTCGGGCGCGGCCGTCAGAACGTCGGGATTCACGGCAATAAGGATGGTGGCGTCTTCGTACGCGCACGCCTTGGTGGTGAACCAGCATTCGTCGGTGTACTCAGGCTCCTTGAGCCGTACGAGGTCCAGCACTAGGGACGGCTCGTTGGTGCCCCACTGGTATCCGAGCCATGGCTCGCGCCGTTCATACGCGCCGTAGAGGTCGGCATTCAACGCGGCGCCGTCGCCGGGATTGACGATTTCCACGTGATCCAGCAGACCATAGGCTTCAATCTGCGCGGCGTTCACCTCTTCACAGGCCCAGCCAATCACGCACGAGACGAGGCGCGCTTTGTCACCGGTCTCAGCCGTCTGAAACAGAGCCTTGTACTGCTCTTCTTTCAAGTCCTCCACGCTGTCCAAATCCGGATATTCCTCTTGCAGGTAGGCCGGAATGACGAACGAGGATTGCCAGTCCTTGCCGAGGCTCTCGCCAATCGACACGACCTCGCCCGCGGCCTGCGCTTCGCCCCAGGCCTCATCCTGGTTCGGCAGCCATATCTCCATGGTGATGTGGCTATCTCCGCGACGAAGACCCTGGAATAACGGGAGCGTCGCACCAAACACGACATCTGTCGGGTAACCGTAGCCCTTCTCGACAATGAACTGGGCGATCCGATTCTGAATCTGCGCACTGGCCCAATTGAGGTCATTGAAGACGAGTGTCTGCTTTTCTCTGGGCGGCGGCTCAACCATCACTTCCCTTGTCACGACTCTTTCAACCACTCGCTCAACCGGAACTTCCTTCTCGACGATCTTTTCGACTTCAACCTGCTGAGTCACGATCTTCTCAACAACCTGCGTCTCGCCACAGGCGGCTGCCACGATGCTTCCCGCAACGCCCAGCACGCCCAGACGCATGACACGGCGTCTGCTAATCGATTTCATGGTACGCCCACCGTTTCTCCCGGGACGACAAAAAGCCGTCGTCCACACCACGTGGCTGCCACAACGCGCCTCTAACCTCAAGGCTACAACGATGCCTCTAGTTCAACCCACGCGATACAGCGCGCAAGCCATCACCCAGCCAACGAAGCTGTCACCCTAACCCACTCGCCAACCGCTGTCAAATGTCAAACAGCACAGCGAGCAACCCAGGGCCTTCAACCCTGAAAAAAGGTATCGACATTCGGAGTCTTGACGCGGTCAGCCTGCCGACCTCTGCATATCCGTCTGCCCTCGGGATACGGCTTGCATCAGGCGATCAATGATAATCGCCAGAAACACGATGGACAGCCCAGCGATAGCCCCGTTGCCCGGCTGGTTCTTCTGTAGCGCTCGCAGCACGTTGTCGCCCAGTCCACCAGCCGCCACCATGCTCGCAATGGTCACCATGGCCAGGGCCATCAGGGTGGTCTGATTTATCCCAGCCATGATCGTCGGCAGAGCCATCGGAATCTGCACCTTCATTAGCGTTTGAAAGGGTGACGCACCGAAAGATCGCACGGCCTCGATCGTCTCACTTGGAACTTGCCGTATCCCCAGATTCGTCAACCGTATGACCGGCGGAATGGCGTAGATGATCGTCGCGAATATCCCGGCCGTCTTCCCCAATCCGAAAAATAGAATGCCCGGCAACAGGTACACGAAACTAGGCATCGTCTGCATCGCATCCAATACCGGACGCATCAAATTGTCAGCAAGCTGATTTCGAGATCCCAGGATGCCCAACGGAAGGCCAAACAACACGGCAATCGCCACCGCCACCACCATCAGCGCCACCGTGTCAATCATGTTTGCCCACAGATCCATGAAACCTATAAAAAGCAGAGCGCTCACGGTAAATGCCAAGAGCCGCCATCCGCCTACCGCCACGGCCACGAGGCCAATGCCAATGGTGACGGTGGGCCAAGGTACCCATTTAAGCACGTCTTCAATCCGCACGAGTACCGTGTCCACCGCTGCGCTGATCCCGTCGAACAACCAGCTACCGGCGTCAGTCATACCCTTCACGACATCATCGATGCTACGGCTTGCGACTTCTCGCACGCTGCGCTCCAGCGTGATCGATCCGCCGCCGGTGGTCGCAACCTCGGAGGTGGACACCGTGGTCGGAAAACCCATCGCCGGACCCCATACCAAGAGGCTGACAAGCAGCACAAGGCCCACCGACGCCAGCCCGCCGACCCAGGCACGGTGAGGGCGTATTCTGTCGCTCGCATTCCCGCTCAACGACGCCCAGCGGCCGGGTGCCGATCTCTCAGCTTGCGCCATGTCTACGTCTCCTGCTCCCTGTCGACCATTCCAGCCAGCAGCGTCCCTCGCCGTATTTCGCCCAGCAATGCGCCGCTGTCGCTGACGACCGCTATTGGATGTCGCGTCTGTGCCGCCATCGGAATAATGTCCTCGATAAAAGCATCACCATGCGTTGTCGTCGCCGGCTCAACCGCCGCACCCTCCAGGCTGCCCTGCCCGTCATCCAACAGTGCGCTCGCGTGATCCCTGGTTAGCACCCCTAGCAGACTGCGTCCGCGCCCTACGAGAAATGCCGACTCCAGTTTGTTTCTGTCCATGACGTCCAGCGCCGCGCGAGGCGCGTCGCCTTCGCCCACAACTGCTGCTGGCATCTGCATGATGGCCTCGGCCTGAATCACCTTGGCACGAGAAACATCCTGCACGAATTCGGTCACATAGTCGTCCGATGGCATCGCGACGATGTCCTCGGGTGAGCCCTCCTGGATGATCTCTCCGTCCCGCATGATGGCGATGCGGTCACCGACCTTAAGGGCTTCATTTAGATCGTGCGTGATGAATACAATAGTTTTGTTCAGCTTCGTTTGCAGGGAAATCAGCTCGTCCTGCAGCTCCCGTCGAATGAGCGGATCGAGACCGCTAAATGGCTCGTCCATAAGCAGCATGTCAGGATTGACCGCCAGCGCCCTTGCAAGTCCGACGCGCTGCTGCATGCCGCCACTCATCTCGCTAGGGCGATATTCTTCCCAACCGTCAAGACCCACGGTTTTTATGCTGTCTGATGCCATTCGATAGCGCGTGCCCTTGTCTATGCCCCGGATTTCAAGACCAAGAGCTACATTGTCGAGCACCGATCGATGCGGGAGCAACCCGTAGCTTTGAAAAACCATGGCGATCTTTTGGCGCCGGAACTGCATCAACTCGCTCGGCGAATAGGACAGCACGTCTTCGCCATCGACAAGTACGCTGCCTCGCGTAGGCTCGATGAGCCTGATCAGCGACCGTACCAGGGTTGACTTACCGCTGCCTGAAAGCCCCATAACGACGAATATCTGTCCCTGCTGTACGCGAAATGACACGTCGCGAAGCGCGACAACGAGTCCGAGTTCGTCCTGGATCTCACTTCGAGACTTCGCGCTATAGGCGGGATCCAGAGCTCGCTCCGGCTTGTCGCCGAAGACCTTCCAAAGCCCTCGCACGTCCACCTGCGGCGCTAAATCTGTCATTGCCGATCGTTTTCCTTCATTGCGCCGCCACTGCCCAATCCCTGCAAATGGACACTCGCCGAGTTGCTGGCTCCAAGGAAGGGCACGGCTCGGGCCTGAGGGTACCTGAACCGCATCGCTCCTCGGGTGACGGCCTCTGGGAGGTGATTGGAAGCGCCCGGGGATTGCAGCCGGCCACGCCAAGAATAGTGCCTTGCGATGTCCGGCTTGCCCTCCGCCCGAGTTGACCGCCGAAATTGTTTTGGCAATCGTGACAGAATCCCTGCAGCCGCTTGATCAATGCCTACGAGTCCAATGGTTCCGCGTATGCCGGGCGAACCATGACTGGCGGACCATCCGTTGCGCCGGATGATCGCAAGTTGCAGGCAATGGTGGACCTGCTCGCCGACGATGATCCGTCCATCCGTGCACGGATCATCGCGCACCTCACCCGGGCCGGTGAGCGCGCCGTCGTTGCACTGGAGTCTGCCGCTCGCACGGCGGCACACCCGGACCGAATCTCGGAAGCGCTGACAGCCATCCAGCGCGACGACGCCCTGCGCGAGCTTGACGGCTTCCGCTCGATGGAACCCGATGGCCCGGCCGAGACCGGCGCACTCCTCGTGGCGCGCGTGATTGACCCCCGCGTGGATACCGGCGAGGTTCTCCGCTTCCTTGACCAGCTGGCCGACGCCGCGCCGGGAGCCATGCGCGATGCCGACCCGCAGGCGGCGCTCCAGGCACTGGCTGAATACATGCACGCCGACTGGGAATTCGACGGCGCGCGCACCGACTATCCCAACCCGGCCAACAGCCTCCTGCACCAGGTCGTCACGCGCCGCACCGGGCTGCCCATCACGCTGTCCGTCGCCTACCTGGCCGTGGCCGACCGGGTTGGCATGCCCTTGCAGGGCGTAGGCCTGCCCGCCCACTTCGTCCTGCGCCATCCCGGCGCCCGCGATCGTCCCTATCTCGACCCGTTTAACCGTGCCCGCTTGCTCACCGAGGCCGACTGCGAGGAGATCGTGCATACCCACGGCTTCACGCTTCGGCCCGAGCACCTGGCGTCGGTCAGTCCGCAGGAAATCGCCGCGCGCATCTGCCGCAACCTCATCCTGGCCTACCGGCGCCAGCACGATTCGCGGCGCGAGGAGTTCGCCCGCGAAGCGCATCGTCGCCTGCGACCCGGCCAGGACATGCTGACTGTATGAAGCCGCAGGCCCGTCGGCGCGCGACGCGATTCCCCGCAATCGCCGAGCCGCAAAGGGACTGAAGGAGCGGCTGTGCCCGCCGGTTCGTTCTACGACTGGCAGCTCAGCCTGGTTGGCATCCGCGGCGTGTACAGCGCTCTGGACGTTGGGTGTGGCGAAGGGCGCATGACACAGGCTCTTTGCCGGCAGGCCGCGCCAGGCGCCTGGATCGTGGCCGTGGACCGGCAGCCCGAAGCGGTGGCCGCCACGCGTGCGCGCCACGCAGTCGATGGGCTGTGCGCAAGCGTCGAGGCGCTACCCGTCGCTCCCGGCCAGTTCGAGCTCACGACCGCCGGGCACGTGCTGCCGTCCGCCCGGGACATTCCGCGCGCGGTACGTGAACTGTGCCGTGTGCTGGCTCCCGGCGGCGCCCTCCTCGCCAGCGCCGATAGTGAATCGTCCGCGCGGCGGTTGCTTGACTGGCACGTGGAGGCCTGTCGCCGGGCCGGTCTGGCCCATCAAGCCAGGCGGGCCGCCGAGCCATCGGCCCGCGACAGATTCACATTGGAAAACGGCGCGCACACCCTGTCACGCACCTTCAAGACCGTGGACGTCCATGCCCGCGACGAAATGCTGGCGTTCCCTTCGGTGGACGCCTTGCTGAGGCTCTATGTCACCGGGCTGCACCTGCGCGGAGCGCCGGCCCTGGACGGTCCGGGCGACGCCAACGCGTTGGCGGACCGACTGCGACCGCACCTGCGCGACATCGCAACCGCCGCCACCGAGTTAGACGGCCGCGTGATCGTGCCTCGCCGTTCGGGTTGCTTCGTTGCTCGGGCCGTGTAGTGGTAGACCTCGCAACCGCCCACTTACGCTCACCCCAAGGAGATAGGCAGTCATGTCAGACACAGCACAAGCCGGAGTTGGACGGGCCTTGCGGGGACTGGCCGGCCTGGCCACGCTTGCCACGCTGTTGGCCACCGTCATCGTCACGATCCTGGGGATCGTCGGCGTCGTTGAGATGGACTGGTTCGTCGGGGACCGGGCGATCAGCTTCGCCTACATCGTCGGGCTTGGATCCGTCGCCTTGAGTCCGCTCGTTGCCGTGGGAATCCTGGCCATCAGCCCGGGCAACGCGATTGGCATCGTTGCCGTCGCCGCCGGATATGCCGGCGGCGTCATCGCAATCTCCGGTGACTATGCCAGCGGCGTCATCGCCATCAGCGCCGGCGGCCGGGCCAACGGCATGCTGGTCGGCATCGGCGACGAAGCGCGTGGCCTCATCGCCATCGCCTACTCGGGCCGCAAGACCGGGGCGTTCGCGAGCTGGCCAGCCTGGCCTGGCGGCGAGTCGTCGTCCGGCTGACCCCAGGCGGCAGCGACGCGTCTCGCGGCCGGCGGGGCTCGCCGCGCGGCACACACCGCCAGCTCGCCTGAGGCGCGGCCCGGCGACGAATCGCCAACCGACTACAATTCAGGCGACGCCGGGGCGTCGGGCGCACGCCTAGCGGGCGGCGTGCGGCGGCGGGCGCCGGTTCCGTCGCACACTGGATCCGTCCGGACCCGCGAACGGGATTTATGTCCACCAGCCGCGCGCTAACAATCGCCGCCATCGCCGGGACCATCCTGCTGATTCCGGTCCTGGTGATCCTGGCGCTGGGGCTTTACGGCTCGTCCATCACCGGCGACTTTCCCCTGGCCGAGGATCACGGTCCCGAACTGCAGATCGAACCGCCCAGCGGCGCGGCCGGGTCTGATATCACCATCCGCGGGATTGACTGGGTGCCGCGAACGCTGGTGCGGGTGGAGATGATCGTGGCCTCGGGCCGTCCGTCGCTGACCGCTGACGGCCAAATCGACACGGCGCGAATGTCATCGCCCGCCGTATACGTTGGCGAGGTGATCGCCTCACGGGCCGGGACCTTCACCGTCGAGACGCAACTGCCCACCACGCTGCCGCTCACCGCCCACTCAGCCATCAGCTTTCGCGCGGAAGCCAGCTATCGCGGCGGGGAGTTTGCGGGCGCCTCGGAAACCGAATTCGACGTCACCGCCGGCCCGGGCGTCATTGAAGCCACGGTGGTGGATGAGGAGAGCGGCCAACCGCTCACGAGTGGATTCGTGGACCTACTGGGCCTGCGCGGCGACCTGCTGGCCATCCAGCCGGTAGCGGCCAACGGCACCGCGGCCTTTACCGGGCTGGCGCCGGGTCAGGGGTACGACGTTCGAGCCCGTGTGCCCGGCTACCAGGTGCTCCGGTCCGTCGGAGTCACCGTCGCGGAGACCGAGCCGTCGACTGTGCGCTTCCAAATGCCGGTGGGCCCGGCCGGCCGGATCGTGGCGGGCGGCGTGCCCCTGGTCGGCGCTCCGGCGTCGACCACCATGGCGGTGATCGATCTACCCTCGCTCACGCCCTTGCCGCCGCCGGCTGCCAGCGTTCTGCCGGCGGCCTGGGCCATCGCGTCGGACCCAGACCGCGGACGCGCCTTCACCGTGGACGAAGTCGCTACGCACGTCGAGGTCATCGAGGCTGAGGCTGGCGCCGCGGGGCCGCCGATCCCGCTCACGTTCTCGCTTGAGGTGCGCGTCGTCGACACCGAGGACGAGCCGGTGGCCGACGCCTTTGTGCGGCTCTTCTGGAACATTCGCGGCACCCGCGTCTTCGTCAAGTCGGATCGAACCGACGATCAAGGCCGCATCACCGTCCCCGACCTGATCAGCGGCAGCCGGTACCAGGTGCTCGTCACCGCCCAGAACCACTTCCAACCCTTGGGGGAACGTACATCCGTCGTAATCAAGCCAAACGTCATTTCCACCGCCACCGTCGTAATGCGCAGGGAGCCCCGGGCCGAACAGAGCCTCTGGTCGGGCGAACCGAGCCAAGTGGGCAGTGAACCCGGGTCGGCCGGCGGCACCGGGTCGCTGTTCCGACTGGCTCCCCTTGCGGGGACGGACCGCGCGCCCGCCACGGCCTTGGTCACCGCCGACATCGCCGTGGAACCCGCGAACGGCCGCGTGTACGTCACCGGCTCGGACCTTGACCGCGGGCACCTCTTCGTCCTGGATCCTGACACTCGCCAGGTCATCCACGACTGGGAAGTCCCGGCCGGCGTGGGGGACATCGTGCCGACGGGCGACGGCAAGACCGTCTATCTCGCCAACCGGCCCTTCTCGTCGGTGGCCCGCTTCAACGTGGAAACCGGCGAACAGGAAGCCCGGGCCGTTGTCCCGTCGTGGCCGGAGGCGCTGCTCCGCGACGCGTCCGGCCGCCTGTTCGTGGCCAGCCTGCGCGACGGCAGTGTGAGTCGGCTGGACCCTCAAACGCTGGAGGTGCAGCTGACGCGCGGCTTGGAGGAAGGCGTGAACCGGTTAGCGGTGGACGAACGCACCTCCACGATCTTTGCCACAAACCAGTGGACTGACACGGTGACCGGTCTGGACGCCGAGACCCTGGAAACGCGCTTTCTGTTGCCGGTGGCCAAATCGCCCCGCGCAATTGCGTTGGATCCGACCAGCGGGTCGCTGATAGTCGGCAGCGCCGACCAGGGCACCGTGGCGGTCTACAGTCCGGAGACGTTTGAACTCGTTCAGTCGCTGCCACTGCAGATCCCGATCAACGACATCGTGACGGTGTTGGCGGTCGAGGCTTAATGGACTGGCCCTTTGTGGGCAACGCCCACGCCGTCCGGGCCATCCAGGGCTCACTGCGGGCGGGCCGGGCCGCTCAGACCTACCTGATCGTTGGGCCGCCGGGCGTCGGACGCCGCACGTTCGCTATCCGGCTGGCGCAGGAGATCTGGTGCGCCGGTCAACCCGAACCGGTCGAGATGTCCCAGGCCTACCGGTTCCTGGACGACGCCAACGCCATGTGGCGAACGGCCGTGCGGCGCGGCCACCCCGACGAAGAGCCCGATCCCGACAAGCTCACGACCGGGGACGGACGTCGCGTGGACCTGCGATTCGTCCTTACCTCCTACAACGACTTGCACGTGCTGCGTCGAGCCGATCACGCGCGGGACATCGTGATTGACGGCGTGCGCGAATGGGGCGCGGGGCTGTACCGCACCCCGGCCACCCAGCCCATGCGCATCGGCCTGATCGACGCGGCGCACGAGATCAACGCGTTGGCCGCCAACGCGTTGTTGAAAACGCTGGAGGAGCCTGGCGCGCACGCCATCCTGATCCTGACTGCGCCCCGAGCCGCCGACGTGCTGCCAACAATCGTGTCCCGCTGTCGTGTCATCGAACTGGGGCCCGTGCCGGTTGCCGAAATCGCGGCGCACCTGACCGCGAACTACTCGCTGTCCGCCGACACCGTTGGCCAGATCGCACGAGCGGCCCGCGGCCGCCCCGGTTGGGCGATCCGCATGGCGCGCGACCCGCAGGCTTGGGAGACGTTCCAGGGCGCTCTCGACGAGGCTGCGGCTTTCGAGGAGGCGCCGACACCCGCGCGCTTTCGCGCCGTGGCCGGCCTGCTGCCGCGTGGCCGCATGGTGGCGCAAACCACCGAGGCCCTGGCCTGGTTGGGAACGATCGAGGAGGCGCAGTCGCATACACTGCGCTCGGCGATGCGGGCCCACCCGCGCGGCGCTCCCGCCGAGCGTCGGTCAGCCTTGACCGGCGCCGTAGGTCGTCTGGCCCGGCTGCGCGAAACGCAACGGGCGCTGATCGCCAATGTCTCGCCGCGGCTCGCACTCGAGGATCTGGCCCTGCGGCCGGAGCCCGACTCGAGCCACGCGCAAGGAGGTGGTCGTGGTCGTCGCTGATGCCCCCGCCAGGGCCGCCAGCGCCATTGGCGTCCGCTTTCGCCGCGCCGGACGGCTCTATTACTACGACCCGGGCGACGCGGATCTGGCGGTCGGTGACTACGCGATCGTCAAGACGCCCCGCGGCCTTACCGCCGCGCGCGTGGTCATGCCCCCGACGGAGGTCAACCTCGACGACCTGCGCGGCGAACTGAAGCCGATCGTCCGGCCGGCCACCGACGACGACCTCGTCAGCATGACCAACTACCGCAAGGAGGAAACGGAAGCCGAGCGCGCCTTCGCCAAGGCCATCATGACGAGCCGTCTGCCCATGCAGGCGGTAAAGGCGGAATACACATTCGACGGCGCAACCTTGACCCTGCACTTCTCGTCGCGCGAGGCCAGGCTTGAGTTAGGCGACCTGGTGGCCGAGATGGCCGCCCGCTTCCGCACGCGCGTGGAGCTGCGCCAGGTGGGTCCGCGTGAGCGGGCCGCCATGCGAACTGGTATGGGGCGCTGCGGGCGCGAGCTGTGCTGCGCCACCTTCCTGTCGGAGCTGGACACCGTATCGATGCGGATGGCGAAGGATCAGAATCTGCCGCTCAACCCCGACAAGATCTCCGGCGCGTGCGGCCGTCTGCTCTGCTGCCTGCAGTACGAGCACGACGGGTACGTGCAGGACAAGCTGGCGGCCGAGCAGGCGCAGGGTGGGGACGGCTGCGCCACCAGCGGCGCCTGCGATAGCTGCGGAGTCCACGAACTCAAGGATGTGCTGGGCCAGGCCGTGGCGCCAGGCTACGAGCCGGAGCCCAAGCCGGAAGCGCCCGAGCCGGAGCCTGTGCGGGCGGAGCCGCCACAGACCCGCAGAGGCCGGCGGCCCGACCGTGGACGGAAGGCTGGCGGCGAGGCGTCGGAGTCCGGCGAGACTGGCTCCCGGCAGGAGGCCAAGCCTGCCAGCCCGCGGTCGCGACGGCGCAATCGCCGGCGGCGTCGCGGGCGGACGCGGCAGCGCCGGCAGTCCAATTAACCCCCGCGGCCCCCGTCAACGGGGGCCGCGGATTATGAAGCTGAGGCTCGACGCTACGCGTCGTAGTAGAGCATGAACTCGTACGGGTGCGGCCGCAGGTTGACCTCGTCGGCCTCGCGCGTGCGCTTGTACTCCAGCCAGGTGTCGATGACGTCCTGGGTGAACACGTCGCCAACCAGCAGGAACTCGTGGTCGGCTTCCAGCGCGTCCAGCACCTCGTAGAGGGAGCCCGGCACCGACTGGATCTTGGCTGCTTCCTCGGGTTCCAGCTCGTACAAGTCCATGTCGGCTGGCGGGGGCGGCTCGATCTTGTTGCGGATGCCGTCCAGCCCGGCCATCAGCAAGGAGGCGAATGCCAGGTACGGGTTGGCCGTGGGGTCGGGCGGTCGGAACTCCACGCGCCGCGCCGCCGGGCTGCTGGAGTACGTCGGAATCCGAATGCAGGCGCTGCGGTTGCGCATGGAGTAGACCAGGTTCACCGGCGCCTCGAACCCGGGCACCAGGCGCCGGTACGAGTTGGTGGTTGGCGCCGCGAAGGCCAGCAACGCTGGCGCGTGCCGCAGCAGGCCGCCGATGTAGTGACGGGCCGTCTCGCTCAGCATGGCGTACCCGGTCTCGTCGAAGAACAGCGGCGTGCCGTCCTTCCAGAGACTCTGGTGGACATGCATGCCCGACCCGTTGTCGCCGAAGATCGGCTTGGGCATGAAGGTGACGGTGTACCCGGCCTTCTGCGCCACGTTCTTGACGATGTACTTGTACAGCATGATCCCGTCGGCCGCCTTGACCAGCGGGGCGTAGACCAGGTCGATCTCGGCCTGACCGGCGGTGGCGACCTCGTGGTGGTGAACCTCCACGTCAAGGCCAACCTCGCCCAGGCCCAGCACCATCTGCGTACGCAGGTCTTGCAGCTTGTCGTTGGGCGGGACCGGGAAGTAGCCCATCTTGTGGCGCGGACGGTGGCCCAGGTTGGCCACGTGCAGGTCGTCGGCGCCGGTGTTCCAGACGCCTTCCTCGCTGTCAATGAAGAAGTAGCCGGTGTTGGCCGTCTGGTCGTAGCGGATGCTGTTGAAGATGAAGAACTCAGCCTCCGGACCCCAGTAACTGGTGTCGGCGATACCGCTGTCGATCAGGTGCTGCTCGGCCTTCTTGGCGATGTTGCGCGGGTCGCGGGTGTAGGACTCGCCGGTGATCGGGTCCCGGATGTCGCAGGTCATAACCAGCGTCGGGACCTCGGGGATCGGGTCCACGAAGGCGGTGGCCGGGTCCGGCACCACCAGCATGTCGCTTTCCTGGATCTGCTGGAAGCCGCGGACGCTCGAACCGTCGAAGCCGAGACCGTCCTCGAAGAGATCTTCTTCGAGCTTGTCGATCGGCAGCGAAAAGTGCTGCCAGGTGCCCGGCAGGTCCGTGAACCGGAGGTCGAAAATCCGGCAGTCGGCGTCGCGCGCCTTGCGCATGACGCTCTGGATGAGATCGTCTCGAGAGGGCTCAGACATTGCGATGCCGCTCCTCGCGTTGGCAGCCCGCCCGCCTCCTGCGGCCTGACCTGCCGGCTATATGTGAAAAACGCCCCGCGGCATCGCTGCCATACGGGGCGGGAGGATCAACGTCCCAACGCTCCCACGCTGGAGCGCTGACAGCCGACATGCATCGCCGGCGTGCGGCAATTGTAGGCGCGGGGCCGTCGGGCTGTCTACGCAATCCAACCGTGACGCCCGCCGTGCGATACGGTGATTCGACTACGCCGCACCCACAGGACGAGCCGTGAGTTTGTGGGACCGCTGGGCTCGCGAGAGCCGCCTGGCCCTGGCCATTGGCCTGCTGGGGACGCTGGCGGTGCCGGTAGTGGGCATCGTGATCCTGCGCTTCCTGCTGTCCGGTCCCGAGGTGGAGGCGGCGGCCAGCCAGCGGCCGGCCCCGCCGCGCCCGGCTGTTGAAATTGGCGCGACAAACCCCGGCCCCGTGCCCACCGTGCTGGCGCCGGCGCCACCGCAGACACCGGCGCCCGACGTACCCGCGGCAACCCCTACCCCGGCGCCGACGCCTACCCCCACGCCGTCGCGAACCGGCGAGGTGAACGCGACCGACGGCCTGAATGTGCGCACCGAACCCAGCACTCAGGGCCGCGTGCTGCGCATCCTGCCCTTCCAGACTCAGGTGGATCTCACCGGCCGCTCCCGCCAGTCGGAAGGCCTCACGTGGGTCGAACTTGAAGCCGGCGGCTGGGTCCAGGAACGCTACCTTGACCACCGCTGACCGCTGCGCGAACGGGCGGCTTGCAGGCCAGGGCCGCCTGCCGCCTCGCTCCCGTCGGCGCGTTCGGCCGTCATAGCTAAGCCCTCGCTTGGCAGAGTGAGTAAGCTGCTATCCGGGTCCATGGGCGAGAGTGCCCGCTCAACGAGGATTCCGTTAGACCAATGAAGAGTCTGCTGCCTCCGCTTCTCTCCGCCGATTCGAATGCCGGAAAGCCTCGTCGCGTTGCCGCGGTTTTGGCCATTTCCCTGTTGGCCTTCGTTGCATTTGTGGCGCCTGTCGTGGCCGATCAGCACGACGAGGACGAAATGGCGAGCGGTGGCCTCTCCGCCGTGGTGCAGCAGTCGGCGTTCCTTCAACCCGACGCGACCCTCGGCCACAATATTCCCGACTTGCAGGTAACCGTCGGCGATGTCGACGTGGCCTGTGACTTCCTGAGCTTTTACCGAGCCACCGGCGACGTTGCACGCTGGGGCTATCCAACGTCCGAAGTAATCGCTGAACGCCCCGGCGGCCTGACCCAGTACTACCAGCGCG
>JAPPFO010000051.1:0-15528 GCA_028875175.1 Chloroflexota bacterium
TACGGCGACCAGGACAAGTGGGAGATCATCTTCAACAAGAACAAGTGGCGGTTCGACGGGGCCGATCCGAGCACGATTTATCCTGGCATGGACCTGGATATTCCGGAGATCGAATCGGACTAACGCCGGAACTTGGGCTTCTGACCATCAGGTGCCGAAGGTCGGGATCGAACCGACACGAGGGATGAACCTCACTGGTTTTTGAGACCAGCGCGTCTACCAGTTCCGCCACTTCGGCCATGGCAGGAGTGGAGGGACTCGAACCCCCGACCTACGGTTTTGGAGACCGTTGCTCTTCCAGCTGAGCTACACTCCTCGGCTCTTCGTACGCTAGCACAGGGGACCTGCCCACTCTCCGTGTTACGCAAGCCACATAACCTTGCGGCGTTGAGCAAGTGTGGGACGGTGATGACAACTCCCCGGGCCTGCTGCGTTTGCTTATGACCGACCTGCCGGCCGGTCTCGTCTTTCGGGCCGTCAAGACGGCCACCTGGCCCGACTTCGAGCGCCTCTTTTCGTCGCGCGGCGCACCCCACTACTGCTGGTGTCAGGTCTACAGAGCGACTGGCGGCACGGCCAGACAGGCTGACCGCACCGAACTGAAAGCCGCCATGTGTGAACGGATTCACCAGGGGATGCAAGTGGGCGTGCTGGCCTACGCAGGCGGCGAGCCGATCGGCTGGTGCTCGATCGGACCGCGATCGACGTTTCCTCGACTGAGGACGGCAAGCGTCAGCGGGGCGGCCGCGCCGGACGACTCGTCGGTCTGGTCGCTGACCTGCTTCTTTGTTCCGCGACGGCTGCGCGGGCGCGGGGTGGGGTCGCGGCTGCTGCAAGCGGCCATCGACCACGCGCGCGGGCAAGGAGCCAAGGCAGTGGAGGCCTACCCGGTGGACCCGGACTCGCCGGGCTATCGGTTCGGCGGTTTCCGGCCGATGTTCCGGGCCGCGGGCTTCCGGGAACTCGGTCGCCTTGGCAAACGACGGTACGTTGCGCGCCTGGACCTACGCGTCGCCTCAACCAATCCGTAGCCGGAGCTCGCGGCGCTCACCGTCGCCGCGGCGTGTACGAGTAGAGCGTGCCGATCTGCTCATATCCCACCAAGGGATAAAGCAAGGCTCCGGTGTGGCTCGCGGCCAGGACGGCAAGCTGCGAGCCGTGCGATCGGTCGTCGCGCAGCATCCGGCACATCAGGGCACGGCCGATGCCGCGGCGCCTGAACTCGGGCTTGACGTACAGGTTGGCGCACCAGGTCGCCCCGGCTACATCGATGCTGGTGACCCAACCCGCCGGATCGCCATCTTCCAGGGCGGCGTACATGCGCAATGGCGCATCCGCGTCGAGGTGTTCGGGGAGGATCTGCCGCCGACGGACCGCCTTGTTCACCTTGTTGGCCAGCGCCGGATCCAGCACGCGTACGATCTTGATCGGTGACGTGAGGCGCGGAATCCGACGCAGGTGGTGGACCATGATCGGCTCGGTGAACCCCAGGCGGTGGTCCAGCGCCCGGTAACCGGCCCGCATTGGCTCGTCCGACTCCCCGGTTGCGCAGATCGCGCAAACGGCGTATCGGCCGCGCGTGTGCCGCCTCACGATCTCCACGGTCTGCCCGGGCGTGACGCCATGCGCGACCCACTCTTCGCGTCGATACAGGCCGCGTTTTCGCGGGGCGTCGCGGGTCACCCAGAGGCCCTCGACACGCTCGGCCAGGTAGGGGTGCGTGAAACTACGCGGGACGCAGATCCCTCGAGCGAAGACTTCCAGCGCCGTATCCAGAAGGCGACCGGGGTCCGCCTCGATCACGATGGCTCCGCAATTCGTACGGCTTTCCGGCTGGCTCCTCGGGCAGGACTCGAACCTGCAACCCTGCGGTTAACAGCCGCACGCTCTACCATTGAGCTACCGAGGAATGGCGTTCTGAACCCAGAGACTCACGGCGCCGAGGCCGACGCCCAACGTCACTGCCGCGAGACTAAGCGCCCGCTTCCGACTCGTCTTCCACGCCCATCAGGCTCTTGGCCTTTCGAAACAGAACCGCCAGGACCCCAACGACGACTGCAAGCACGCCGAGCTTCTTGATCATCTGATTTGCCCGTGGGTAACCGGCTAACAAGGAACACTCCGAGAATAGCAAAGTCCCCTCTAATGCCTTTCGGCGAAACCGGACTCGGCCAGACCCTTCCGCGCCGAGGCTAGACTTGGCCGATCGGCAAGCTCAGTCGCCCGTATGACGGACCTGCAGACGTTTCTTTCCGTGGACGACGCGCTGGATCGCATCCTGCGCGGCTTCGCCCCCCTGCCAGCGCGCGACGTCCCGCTGTCCGAGTCCCTGGGCCTGGTAGTCGCGGAGGATGTGCTGGCGCGCGACAACGTGCCGGGCTTCGACAACTCGGCCTACGACGGTTACGCGGTACAAGCCGCCGACCTCGCGCGGGCATCGGCGGAGACACCGGCACGCCTGCGGGTGGTGGACGAGATCCCGGCCGGCAGGGTCAGCCCGGTAACCCTGCAATCCGGGGAAGCAGCGCGGATCATGACGGGCGCGCCGGTGCCCGTTGGCGCCGACGCGGTTGTGCCCTTTGAGGACACGGACCGCACGGACTGGGGCTACCTGGGCACCGATCCGCGGCGCAGTGAAGCCGACCGCCGCGTGGTGGCCGTGCTGGAGCATGCCGGTCCCGGGGAGAACGTCCGCCCGGCGGGCGGCGACATCAGCGCGGGATCGGTCGTGGTCAAGGCCGGCCGCCGCCTGGGCCCAGCCGAAATCGGGGTGTTGGGCTCCGTCGGCGTAACCACGGTCCAGGCCCATCCTCCCGCCACCGCGGCGATCGTCCCCACGGGTGACGAAATCGTCGAAATCGACGCCGGAATACAGGCCGGCCAGGTCCGCAACAGCAACGCCTGGGCGTTGGAAGCCGCCACCACCGCGCTGGGCGCCGAGCCCCGCCGACTTCCCATAACCGGCGACACGGTCGAAGCCCTTCAAGCGGCCATGACCGAGGGCTCGGAATCCGATGTCATCGTCACCATCGGCGGCGTCTCCATGGGCGACTACGACCTCGTTACGAACGTCCTGGGCTCCGAAGGCCGCATGGACTTCTGGCAGATCAACATGCGCCCCGGCAAGCCGCTGGCGTTTGGCCGGGTGCATGGCACGCCCGTTATCGGCCTTCCCGGCAACCCCGTCTCCAGCATGGTCTGCTTTGCGCTCTTCGTCCGCCCAGCCTTGCTGCGCCTAATGGGCCACCGCGACTTGACCCATCCAAGGGTTCAGGCGATAGCCGGCGAGCCCCTGGGCAGCGCCCAGGGCAAGCGAACCTTCCTGCGTGTGCAGGTCAAGCGCACCAACGACGGCCTGGTATGCACCTCCGCCGGCGATCAGAGCTCCTACCGCATGTCCTCCCTCGTCGCGGGCAACGGACTGGCCGTCCTACGCGAGGACCAGAACATCGAGCCGGGTGAGCCCGTGGACGTGCTGGCCCTGGACTCCCAGGCGCTGCTGCAACTCTGACGGACATACGCCGGGCGTTGCTACGATGCACGCCATCGGGCGCGTAGCTCAGCTGGTTAGAGCGCGCGGTTCACATCCGCGAGGTCATAGGTTCGAGTCCTATCGCGCCCACCGCAGTCCCGGTCGCTGACCCATGCCGAGCCTTTTGTCACAGAGCCGTCTTGGGACGCTCCTTGGTCGGGTCGACAAACGGCACCCGCACGACTTCAGCATCGACGAGCCCGTCCGCTGGCAGTCGCACGTTGACGCTCGTCCCGCGGCTCCAATGCGACCGCGGCATCACGGCCAGCGCGATGTTCGACTGGTGGTTCGGCGACCAGAACGCGCTCGTGACGTAACCCACGGCCTCACCGGACTTCTCATCGCTGACGAGGTAGAAGTCCTCGTTGTACCAGGTCAGCGGCTCGCCGCCCACCCTCAGACCAACCAGCCGCTGGGTAACGCCTTCGGCCTTGATTCGGGTCAGGGCCTCTTTGCCGATGAAATTGCCCTTGGTCAGATCCACCTGCCAGCCAAGTCGAACTTCGAACGGGTTGTTCTCAATATCCAGGTCCTGACCGTACGACAGGATCCCGGCCTCAATCCGCCGAATGTGGCTGGGCGCGATGACGCGCAGGTTGAACGCCTCCCCCTGTTCAAGGATGTACGGCCACACGTCGTCCGCATGACGCATGGCGCCATGCAGATATATCTCAAACCCGATTTCAGCCGAAAAGCCGGTTCGCGAGATCGTGACGGCATGCCCATTCAACGTCTCGTGGATCAGGCCGTAGTACGGAATGTTCCTGATGTGCGACCCGAACATCTTCTCCATCAGCAGCACTGACTTGGGACCCTGAATCTGGACGGGGGACACGTCAATCTCGTGAATGTCAACGTTGAGCCCGGCTATCGCGTTGACACCCTGCGCCCAGAGCAGCACGTCGGAATCGGAAATACTGAACCAGAACTCGTCCTCGGCCACGCGCAGCAGCACCGGATCGTTGATGACGCCACCGTACTGGTTGCAGAGAATCACGTAGCGGGCCTGCATGGTGGGGACGCGGCTGTGTACGTCGCGGGTGATCAGCAGGTCCACAAAGTCCGCGGCGTCGGGCCCCTTGATCTGAATCTGTCGCTCGACCGCCACGTCCCACATGCTGACGTGCTCGGTCAGATACTTGTACTCCTCGAGCAGACCGCCGTCCTCAGGCTTGATGTAGGCGCGCGGGTGATACATGTGGTTGTAGGTCGTATAGGCCCAGCAGCCAGCCGCCTTTGACAGATGCCACCAGGGAGACTTTCGGATTCGGGTGGAAATGAGCATCCGGGCGTCGCTGTTCCCGCTCTGCCGCAGGTTTATGGGCAATTCACGACGCTTGAGACCGTCGATTACGAGCGTCTGCGTCATCTGCCGCCCTCCAATGGTTCAGCCATTCCAAAATCGCGAATAGGCTGCGCTACTCCCACGCCAACGGTCGCTCCCGGCGCCGCTCCCAAACCTGCAATGGCGTCAGTCCGAGTCGGCACCTCGTGAGAATCCTTGCCGACCAATAGATCACAGCTGGGTTGCATCGCACTATCCCCGCATCTTCCGACCCTGCGGATCAACGAGAGGCTCCGGCACAACCGTTGCCGCCAGTCGTTCGCCGAAGTAAAGCACCTCGACGCCGGTACCAGGTGCGGCGTGACTCGTGGGCAGGTAGCCATACACGATGCCGCGACCGATCGAGTGGCCGTAGTTGGCGCTGGTCGCATAGCCCAGCACGCGCCTGCCGTCCATGATCGGCTCCTTGCCCATCACGGCGGCATCCGGGTCATCCAGGGTCATGCAGCACAGCCGGCGCGATACCCCGTGCGAGCGAATCGCACGGAGCGCATCCCGGCCGATGAAGTCGCCCTTCCTCATCCGCACCGCGAAGCCCGTGCCCGCTTCAAATGGATTGAACTCGGTGTGAATGTCGTTGCCCCACAGCCGGTAACCCTTTTCGAGTCGAAGCGATTCGAAGGCGCCGCCGCCCGCGGCAATCACACCCAGCGGCTGGCCCCCCTCCCAAAGCACGTCCCATAGCCGAAGACCTTGATCGGTGGTGGCGAAAACCTCCCAGCCAAGCTCGCCCACATAAGAGATGCGCAGCGCTAGCGCGGGAATGTCAGCAATCGTGATCCGCTGGGCGGTCATGTATGGGAATCCAGCGTCGGTCAGGTCGTCCGTGCAGACACGGCTCAGCAAGTCACGTGCCCTCGGCCCCCAGAGCCCAATGCAGCACAGCTCTCCCGACGTGTCGGCAACTGTCACCGAGCCGTCATCCGGCACGTGCGCTTGGATCCAGCCGCGGTCGTGAAGCCCCATCGCTCCACCGGTAACAACCATGAAGCGGTGCTGCGCCAGGCGCGTCACCGTGAGGTCACACTTGATTCCACCGCCTGGCGTGAGCATGGCGGTGTATGTGATCGTCCCGGCCGGCTTGTCCATTTGGTTGGTCGTAAGCCGCTGCAGCGCGGCCAGCGACCCTGGGCCGGTGATCTGGAACGTGGCGAAGGGCGTGAGGTCAAACAGGGCCACCCGTTCGCGCGTGGACACGTGCTCGGCAGCGATGATCGGCGACCAGTCGCGGGCCTCCCAGCCGTCCCGCACCGCGCCGGTCACGGTGAGAGAGTCGAGCAAGCCTTCATTCGCCTCGTACCACTCGGGACGTTCCCAGCCTGCGCTTTCGAAGAAAACCGCGCCCAATTCCCGCTGCCGCGAATGGAACGGCGACAGCCGCAGATTCCGGGGCTCGGCGATTTGCTGGCGCGGGTGGATGATGTCGTATACCTCGCGGTACTGCTGCGCGGCACGCGTCCTCACGTAGGAGCGGTCGTAGGCGTGCTGGTGAAAGCGGCGAATGTCGCATTCCCGTAGGTCGCTGGTCGGCTCGCCGTTCACGATCCACTCGGCCACGGCCTTGCCCACGCCGCCGGCGTGCGTGATCCAGACGGCCTGCGCCGACCAGAACCCGCGAACCTGCGGCGACTCGCCGAGCACCGGAAACCCATCGGTGGTAAAGGAGAAGATTCCGTTCAGCTTGCGCGTCAAGCCCGCACCCTTGAGACAGGGCATCAGCTCACCCGCCGCTGCCCGCGCGTTCTCGAAGTGCCGCGGCTTGAACGGCAGCTCGGCCGGTGCGATCGGCGCTTCGTCGTAGTCGAGCAAGTCAGCAGCGTCTACCAACAGCGGCTCGTGCCGGTACGAGCCGATGCCGTAGCAGTCGCCCTCCTGCCGGAAATACATCGCCTCGTCCTGGTGGCGCACCAGGGGCTGCGAGATCTCCTCCGTTGCCCCGGCCAGTTCCGAGAGCGGTGTCGTGACCGCATAGAGGTGCTGCATTGGAGACAGCGGAATCGGTACTCCGGCCATGCCGCCAACCTTGGGCGCCCAGATGCCGGCGGCCGCGACCACCAGGTCCGTCTGAATGCCGCCGGCGGTCGTCTGAACTCCTCGTATCCGACCTCGCTCGAAATCGAAGCCCGTAACCTTCACCCTGCCGTAGAACTTCGCGCCTACCCGCTCAGCCTCCCGTGCCATGGCTTCGGCCGGCCTGGTGGCCTTCGTATGAATGTCAGTCGGGACGTATAAAGCGCCCAGGACTCGATCGGAAAGCATCGGAACCAATTCGCGGGCTTCACGAGAACTCAGCAAGTGGGCCTCCACGCCCCAACTCAAGCCGTATCCGGCCTTGCGTCGCAGGTCGACAAGCCGCTCCGGCGTCCAGGCCACTTCCAGGCTGCCCACGGTCTTGGCACATGGCACGCCATCAAGTTCCAGTTGGGTCCAGAGATCCACGCTATAGCGCGCGAACCCTGTCATCGTCTTCGACGGATTCACCTGGAACACGAGCCCGGGGGCGTGAGAGGTCGACCCGCCGGTTTCGAACAGCGGTCCCTGCTCGAGAACCACGATGTCGCGCCAGCCGAGCCTCGTTAGGTGATAGGCCACACTGCAGCCGACGATTCCCGCGCCGATGATGACCACTCGGGCGTGCCTTGGAAGCATCCTTACGGATATCCCCGCCTCTCTCCCGCGTCAAATCATGAACGATGAGGGCTGAGTCGATCTACCCCGTTGGTCTCATGGGTTCAATTCGAGATAAGTGTTCGGACGACGTCAACGGCTCGCCCGGCATCCACCCCCAACGCCACCTTCACAGGCCCGTCGCCGTAACTCGCGACAGTTCGACCTCGCTCCTCCCCGTCGGTTACCACCGCGATCTGCGCGCTTCGATACGTCAGCAGTTCAGGCTCGATCGCCGCGGCCACGGCCAGGGGATCGTGCAGAAAGAACTCCTGCACGTCGGCTCGCTCGCGAAAACTGTTCGCCAAAATGTGGTTGCCCAAATCGGCGGACCTGGACGTGCCCTGGAACCACCGCGGGCCGCCATTGCGGTGCAATGAGGTGCCGCGCGTCACGTCCAACCCGATGAGCGTGACCGGCACCCCTGACGCGAATACGGCGTTCGCGGACCACGGGTCCTCGTAGATGTTGAACTCGGCGTGGGGCGTGACGTTGCCGGGAACCTCAACGGCCCCGCCCATCACGCAGACCTCCGAGATGGCCTGCGCGACGTCAGGTCGCCCGTCCAGAGCCGCGGCCACGTTCGTCAGCGGTCCGAGCGCTATAACGGCTATCCGTCCCGGCTCCGCAAGCGCGCGGTCGCGCATGAACTTCGCGGCGTCCGCTGAATACGCAGTCGACGTTGCGGCGGGTAGATCTACGCCAAGCCCGTCGGCGCCGTGAACGTGGTAGGCGTGGCTAAACGAGCCGCGCGCGGGCCGCTCGGCGCCAACGGCTATCGGCACATCGCGCCCCGCGCCCACATGGTCGACCAGGCGCAATGCGTTGTCCGTCGTCTCCGCCAGCGTGGCGTTGCCGCCAACGGTCGTGATGCCCTCGATGCGCAAGTCGGGACTGTTCAGCGCCATCAACAGCGCCAGGGCATCGTCGGTGCCTGGGTCGGTGTCGATTACGACCCTTTGCATGTGTTTCAAGTTCTTTCGGCTGGTGGGGGTCCCACACTCCTACCCTAGTTTCCCAGGGAAGCGGCGTGGCTCTGAAACCGACGCATCGACTGATGGATTCCCGGTCGATGTCGAGATTGGGCGGTGCGGACTCGGCGGCACAGTAGGCTTACGCTGGACTGCCCGAGGCGAGACCGGCGCGCCAAACCGATAGCCTCATTGTGACCTACTCAATCATTCTCGGAGCTGCCGCGGCGGCGGTTGGCGCCGTGCTCGCGGCGGCCGCCAGCCTCTGGATCGGTCGCCAGATGGGAAGGCGCCAAGACGGCGACGACGTCTCATCTGGGCGCATGGCCCGCGACCTGATGGTTCTCAGCGACCTGTTGGCCGACCGGCTGGCCAAGATCTGGCAGGCGGGCGACGGTCCAGCCCCTGGAGTCGGCGATAGCGACGCCGTTTACCACCACGTCCGCGAATCCACGGAGACGATTCTCAAGCAAGCCGGCGCGTCGCCCAAGACCGCCCTGGCCGTGGGAGCCCTTACAGCCAAGCACGTCCGGCCAGGACCCATCGCCGGTTCCGACGGCGAACAGCCCCGTCCCGGCCCGTCGCGCTGGTCCGGCGACCGACCATCGGCACGGCCCAATCCCACGCAGCAAGCCGGAGCGACCGAGTCCCCGCCTAGTCGGTGACTTCGACCTCGAATTGGGCAATGGCGTCTTCGTTCACACCCACGCCGAGACCCGGACGCGTGGGCACCGGCAGGTAGCCGTCGGCGTCGATCCGCAGCGGCTCGTCCACGATCCCGCCCAGTTGCTGGTAGTGCTCCACCGTGCGGTACGGCTCGTCGAGGATGAACTCCACGTACGGGCAGTTGGGGATACACACGCTCAACTGCATGTGCGCGGCGATGCCCAGCCCGGTGACGCCGTGATGGGGCACGAAGAGCTTGCCGGCAAACTCTGCCGCTGCGGCAATCTTGATGAATTGCGACAGGACTTCGCAGCTCGCGGCCGTATCCGGCTGCAGGATGTCGTAGGCGCCCACGCGGATCATCTCGACAAAGTCCGCCATGCCCACGTTGCCCTCGCCGCCGGCAATGGCAATGTCGGTTTCCCCCGTTAGGCGTGCGATGGATGCGAAGTCGTCCCGAGGCAGTGGCTCCTCCAGCCAGTAGACGTCCAACTGCTCCAGTTCACGTGCTTCGGCCAGGGCGCGATCAAAGTCCCAGGCCGGGCGGTGGTCGCTGGACGATCCGCCGGCGAGGTTGGCGTCCACCATGATCACCATGCGGTCGCCCACGGCGTCACGCACCGCCGATACCAGCGCGATGTCCTCGGCCAGCGTTGGAAACGCCGTTCGAAGCTTGATGGCCGTGAATCCTTGCTCCAGGTAGGCCAGCGCATCCTCGGCGCGCTGCTGGGGCGTGGCCGCCACGATGGTGCTCGCGTAGGCCTGCACCCGCGTGTCGCGATAGCCCCACAACCGATGCAAGGGCTGTCCCGCCGCCTTGCCAATGATGTCGCAGAGCGCCATGTCGAAGAGGAATGTCCCGGCCCGGCGCATCACCTCGGCGTGTCGCGCCAGCGCATACACGTCCTGGCCCACGAGCTGCGGCGCCACAACGTCCCGGTTCGTGACCCCGCTCCGGGTGTCGCCAATGCCCCAGCCGACCAGGCCTTCGTCCGTCTCGACCTTCACGATCACCGCCCCGCGCGAGCACTCCACCCGCCCCGGCGGCCCCCACGCACTCACATAGGGATGCGGATGCGGAACGTCAACCTGGCGAACGGTGATATTGGCGATCTTCATGGACGAGCCTTTGCCGTGAAATACGGTCGTCGCGTCAGAGGTAAACGCCGACGCGTTGCCTACTCCCGCAGGTGTTTCAGCGCCTCGAACTCCGCCATGCCGCCCAGTCCGATGTAGCCCTTGTCGCTGCCGGCGCTGATGAAGGTGCAGCCGGCGGCGGCCCACTTCTCGACCTGTTCGACGCTGCCGGCGGCAATGCCCGGGGCTTTGCCGTGCTTCTGGCAGGCTTCGATCATGCGCATTACGGCTTCGTCGTGCTCGGCCGAGTCGCGGGCGAAGCCGATGGAGTTCGCCAGATCGGCGGGGCCCAGCCAGCAGCCGTCGATGCCGTCCACGGCCATGATGTCGTCGGCGTTTTCGATGGCTTCCTTCGATTCGAGTTGGATCGCCACGAAGGCCTGGTCGTTGAAGCTTTCGATGTAGTCCGGGCCGTAGACGCTGGCGCCGCCAGCGCCGTTGGAGCGGCCGCCGGCCGGCGGGAAGCGTGAGGCGAACGCCGCCGCCTCGGCCTGCTCCACCGTGTCGACCATCGGCACGATGATCCCGAGGGCGCCTTCGTCAAGCAGCCGCCCGATTTCGTCGTAGCGGTTGACGAGCGCGCGGGCCACGGGTATCGAGCCGCCGGCGCGCACGGCCATGAATGCCAGCATGGAGGAGTAGCGGTCCCAGCTGCCGTGCTGATTGTCGATCAGCACCCAGTCGAACCCCATGCTCGCCAACATCTCCGCGGGGAATGGAACACCGAGGCCGCAGCCAGCCCCGAGCGCGACCTTCCCCTGCTCCATCCGTTGCTTTGCCGTGTTGGTAATCACGAAGTTGCCTTCCATTCCCGACGAGGCACGGTGCCGGATATGACGCTAGGCGGCAGCGGCAGCTACGTCAATTGCGGTGGCCCACGCGGCCCTTCGCGCCGGCCGCGGACTCCCGAGTAGAGGCGATTCAGCCCCGTTTCACCCCGATGCCGACGCCATCGCCGACCTGCACAATCGTCGAGTCCAGCTGGGGGTGATCCAGGAACGACCGGTTGAACGACCGGATGATCGGGGTCCACTGGCGCGGACGATTCGGGTCGTCGGTCTCCATGGCGGCCTGGCCGCCCCACAGGAGATTGTCGACGCAGACGACGCCGCCCGGGCGCAGCCGCTCAACACAGGCTTCCAGGTAGGCGGGGTAGTCGTCCTTGTTGGCGTCGATGTAGGCGAAGTCGAACGGTCCGGGAAGGTCGGCCAGCAAGTCCAGCGCCGCGCCACAGCGCAACTCCACCCGATCGACAACGCGTTCGTGCGTGAGGTGCTCGCGGGCCCGCTCCAGGATCTCGGCATCGATGTCCAGGCAGACCAGGCGGCCGTCGCGCGGTAGGGCGCCGGCGATCCAGGTTGCCGAATAGCCGAGGTTCGTGCCGATTTCCAGGGCCGTTCGGGCGCCGCAGGCGCGGACCAGCGTGGCGATGAGTCGTGCGGACTCGCGTTCCGTAATCGGTTCGCGGTCGCGTTCGGCCTCTCGCTCGATTCGAGCCTGGGCGCCGCTGATCGCGGGATGAACGTCCTGCAGATAGGCCCAGTCGCGCGCTGGGCGGTCGGGATCCGGTCGTCGTCGGGCGGACATTGGCGGCTCAGTCCCAGGGGTCGCGGCCGTCGGACGACTTCGGCCAGCGGGAGACGACGACTTTCGGGTCGGTAAAGAAGCGCACGGCATCGCCGGCCTGCCCGTGCAGATCGCCGAAGAAGGACGCCTTACGCCCGGCAAACGGGAAAAACGCCATTGGCGCGGCCACGCCGACGTTCACGCCCACGTTTCCGATGTTGACGCCCGATACGAACTCACGCGCGGCGGGCCCGCTGCTGGTGTAGATCGAGGCCGCATTGCCGAAGGGGCTGGCCTCAATCATGTCCATCGCCTGTTGCAGCGTCCCGACCCGCTGCAGGCTGACCACCGGGCCAAAGACCTCTTCCTGCGAAATTCGCATGTCCGGGGTGACTTCATCAACCACCGTCGGACCGACCCAGTAACCGTTGGGCAGCCCCTCGGCGGTCATGCCGCGTCCGTCGGCCACCAGCCGCGCGCCCGCGGATGCCGCGTCGTCGATGGTCGCGAGGATGCGCTCGCGCGAGTCCTGGGAGATGACCGGTCCCATCCCGGCGTCCGGGTCGAGCCCATCGCCGAGGCGCAACGCCTGTGCCGCCCCCTTCAGCCGGTCGCTGAATTCGGAGTAGACGTCATTCGCCGCCACCACCACGGATCCCGCCAGGCAGCGCTGGCCGGCGCAGCCGAATGTGGAACCCATCAGGTTGGGAATGGCCGCGTCCAGGTTGGCGTCCGGCAGAATCACCAGGTGGTTCTTGGCCCCGCCCTGCGCCTGCACCCGCTTGCCGTGCTGGGCCGCGAGCTCGTAGATGCGGCGCGCGACCGGCGTGGTTCCAACGAACGAGACGCCCTGCACCCGCGGGTCGGCAATCAAGGCCTCGGCCGTCTCCGCGCCGCCGTGCACCAGGTTGATGACTCCCGGCGGGAATCCGGCCTGCGCGATCAGGTCCATCATCCGCGCCTGGCTGATCGGAGTCTGCGGCGACGGCTTGATGACGTACGTGTTGCCGGTGGCCAGCGCGTAGGGCGCGAACCAGAACGGCACCATGGACGGGAAGTTGAAGGGGCCGATCTGGACGAATACGCCCATCGGCTCGCGGATCGACGTCTCATCGATTCCCTCGGCGATGTCGGCCGAGAAGTCGCCCATCTGGAGCGTCGGAATGCCGGCTGCAACCTCGATGTTCTCGAGAGTCCGGATCAGCTCGCCGCGGGCTTCTTCAAGCGTCTTGCCGTTTTCGATGGTGATGGTTCGCGACAGATCCTCGAACTGCTCCTCGACGAGGTGATGCAGCCGGAAGAGCAGGCGTCCGCGCTCCACGGCCGGCGTGGCCCGCCAGCCGGCGAACGCATCGTGGGCAGCGCCCACGGCATCCGCCACATCCGCGTTTGACGACGTTGACGCCTCGGCCACCACCCCGCCCGAGGCAGGATTCGTCACCTCGGCGGCATCCGAACCACGCGGAGCCGTCCATTCCCCCGCGATCCAGTTTTGGAGCGTCTCTACCTCCGCAGCCATGTCGCGGACCTCCTTGCCTTTAGCCTCGCGCGACGATACGACACCAGCCCTGCCGCGCGTAGACTGTCGCGCTTCTCCGATGGCGGAACCCCATGGTCGCACTCGCACTCTCCACCCGCGATCCAGCTATGGCCATTGGCCAGGCTGTCGACCTCCTTGACACGCCGGCACTGGTCCTGGACCTGGAGATCGTTGAGGCCAACATCGCCCGCACGGTCGAGATCGCGCAGGCCGCCGGCGCCCGGCTGCGACCACACATCAAGACCCACCGCATGCTGGCGGTGGCGCAGCTCCAGGTCGGCGCCGGCGCCCAGGGCATCTGCTGCGCCAAGACCGGGGAGGCCGAAGTCTTCGCGGACGGCGGTATCGACGACATCTTCATTGCCAACCAGGTCGTCGGCGCGTCAAAGATGCGAAGGTTGCGGGCGCTGGCGGAGCGTGTCCGGCTCGCCGTGGGCGTCGATCACCCCGAACAGATTGACTTGCTCAGCCAGGCCTTCGGCGGGGACGATCCCCTGGACATCAGCATCGAGATCGATGTCGGCCAACGGCGCACGGGCGTCGTCGAGCCGCACGAAGGGGTCGACCTGGCCCGACGAGTGCTCGACGCGCGCGGCCTGAACCTTCGCGGCGTCTACACCCACGAGGGTCACGACTATGCCGCCCGGGACGACGCGGATCTGGCCGTGATTGCCGACCAGGCTCAGCGCCAAATGCTGGAAGCCGCGCAGGCCATCCGGGACGCCACCGGCGAGCCCTGTGAAGTCAGCATGGGATCGACGCCGTCGCTTTTCGCTCGCATGTTCCACCCGGGCATCGACGAGCTGCGCCCCGGCACCGCGGTCTTCAACGACGGCTCCCACGCCAACTTTCTGGGCCGCACCGACTGGTGCGCGGCCACCGTGCTGGCCACCGTGGTCAACCGCCCGGCGCCCGATCGCGTGGTGGTGGACGCGGGCGCGAAGGCCCTCACGTCGGACCGGCGAGGACCGAGCATCCTGGAGAACAGCGGATTCGGCATGGTCATCGGCCGACCGGACGCCACGATCGTGAGCCTGTCCGACGAGCACGGCGTACTCTCGGTGCCTGATGCCGACGCCTACAGCATCGGCGAGGTAGTCCAGATCATTCCCAACCACATCTGTCCCTGCGTGAACCTGTACGACCACGCGTTCGTGGCGCGTAAGGGCATCGTCGAGGACGTCTGGGAAGTCTCGGCGCGCGGGCAAAGCCAGTAAGCCGGGCGAATCGACCCAAAGGGAAACTCGAAAGCCATGGGAACCCTCGACGGCCAGGCCGCCCTTGTCACCGGCGGCGGCAGCGGGATCGGCCGCGCGGCCGCGCTGGCGCTGGCGGGCGATGGCGCCTCGGTAGCCCTGGTAGGTCGTCGCACCCACTTGCTTGAGGAGACTGCTCAGCTGATCGAAGCCTTGGTCGGCGCCAGCGCATTGGTCCTGCCCGCCGACCTCGGGGATGCCGACGCAGCTCGCGACGCCGTGGCTCAAACCGGGGCCGCGTTCGGCCGCCTGGACATCCTGGTCAACAACGCCGGCGCCAACACCGCCGCGCGCAGCGTGAGCACCACCAGCGCGGACGACATCGACACGCTGACGCGAATCAATGTGACCGGCCCGCTCACCCTGACCCAGGCGGCGCTGCCCGGCATGCTGGAACGCGGCGGCGGGGTGATCATCACGGTGGCGTCGTACTCGGTCGTGAGTCCCGGGCCACCCGGCGGGACGGCCTACAGCGTTTCCAAGGCGGCGGTCGTGGCGTTGATGAAGGCCATCAACGTCGAGTACCGCAACCGCGGCGTTCGCGCCTGCACCATCTACCCCGGCGAAGTGGACACCCAGATGCTGGACGCCCGCCCGCTGATACCCGGCGCCGAGGCTCGCTCGACGATGATGCACGCCGACGACATGGCCCAGCTCATCCTGCTCTGCGCCCGCATGCCGGCTCGCACCCTGGTCGAAGACATCTACGTCCGCCCCACCCACCTGCGCAACATGCAACCCGACATCGCCGCCGCGATGGAGTTTTGACCGAAGCCCGAACCTCGTAGCCGCCGCTGACGCGAAGCTGGGTTCGTTTGGGCATGGGCCGGGGGTGAAGGGGGAGCTAT
>JAPPFO010000051.1:15538-16718 GCA_028875175.1 Chloroflexota bacterium
CCACCCGCTCCCCCGCCCCTCCCGCCACGGGGGGTTGTTTGGGGCTGGGGCGGGGGGTGAGGGGGGCGATACCCCCCCCCCCCCGCCCCCCCGCGGGGCCGGGCTGGCGAGAGATAGCTTGGGCCGGATTTTCGGGTGGGTCGGCGAGGAGCGTTGGGACGGCTGGACGGCGCCTGGGACGCTGAAGGCGCAGGCGTGGCCAGGGGATGGGGCGGCCGGGTCTTGGCCGGAAGATGGCGGTCGGCGGCCAGCCTCGTCCCAGGGCGAGGGACAGGCGGGGAGGCCCGAGGACGGAAGCGGCGAGAAGTCGGAGGAGGCGGGCGAGCATGGATGGAGCGGGGGAGAGGCGGAGGGAGTGCGCCTAGTGTACACGAGATGATTACACCAGGCAAGGGCGGCGCGGGGAATGAGAGAGCGAAGCGGGGGAGGTGGGCTCGGGGTGCGTGGGTGCACCGGGGGCGCCGGCTGGGCTGGGATCGATCGGGGCACTGGGTCCACCTTCGACGGGCTTAGGGCTCTCCGGGTCTCCGGGTCTCCGGGTCTCCGCAAGACTCTGAGACGGCTCACCACCAACGGGGTAGGGGCGGGGGGCAGACAGGGGATGTGTTCACTCGGTTGGGGCGATGTGTTCAGTCTTTGGCCCGATGTGTTCAGTTTTCGGCCGAATGTGTTCACTTTGGCGGGGGAGGTGTTCAGTGTGAAAGGGGAAAGGTCAGAGCACCTGTGTTAGGCGTCAAGGGTTAGAGCATGGTGGGATCCCAGGTGGTCTGCGTGCGGCAGAGGGCGTTGCAGAGCACGAGCAGCTTGCGCAGGCAGGCGACGAGCGCCACCTTGGCCGGCTTGCCGGCCGCGAGGAGCCGCTGGTAGAAGGCGTGGATGTGAGGGTTGTGGCGGGTGGCCGTCAGGGTGGCCATGTAGAGCGCGGTGCGCACCGGCGCGCGGCCGCCCCAGCAGCGGCGGCGCCCGCGCCGGGTGCCGCTGTCGCGGTTGAAGGGCGCCACCCCGACGAGGGCGGCGATCTGCTGGCGGGAGCAGGCGCCCAGTTCGGGCACTTCGGCCAGCAGGGTGGCGGCGGCCACCGGGCCGATCCCGGGAATACTCTGCAGCCAAGCGGCGCGCGCTCGCAGCGTCGGCTCCGCCGCCACCAGCGCGGCCAGCTGGCGCTCCACCTGGGCCAGGG
>JAPPFO010000062.1 GCA_028875175.1 Chloroflexota bacterium
TGGCCACCGGCGGCGGGGAGGCGGTGACGGTCTGGAGCTTCCGGGGAAAGGGGCCCGAAGGCACCCGGCCCGGCGTGCTGGATGTTCATGTAGAACCCGTCACGACGCTTGCCTTCGCTCCCGGCGAGACGCGCCTGGCATCGGGGGCACGCGATGGCGGCGTGGTTGTCTGGTCGCTACGGAAAAATGGACATGGCGGCGCGAAAGGGGCTGCGGTTGTGGAGGGCGCCGTGGCCGACGTGTACTGGCGGCCAGACGGGCGCGCGCTCGCGGCGCTCGACGCGTGGGGCGGCGTGACGACCTGGCGGATCGGACGCTAGGCGGGCCGTATTAGCCGCGTCCGCACTGGTCCGCGCCGCCGTGCGGCCACCGGCTGGTTACGCCCACGAGCAGTGCAACGGTGTTCCGCCAAAGATCACGAACGCGAACTCATGCAGCGCTGCAAGGCTGAGCCTGCCTGAACAGGCTGGTACGCATGGACTCTCGTCCTCGTCAGTCAGCGCGCGAGACGCCGGATACGGGGGTCCAGCAGATCCCGCAGGCCGTCACCCAGCAGGTTGAATCCCAACACCGCCACGAAGATGGCCGCTCCGGGTAGCAGGATGAGATGCGGCGCGGTCTGCAGGTGCGGGCGTGCGTCGCTGAGCATGGCGCCCCACTCCGGTGTCGGCGGCTGCGCGCCAAGCCCCAGGAAGCTGAGACCGGCGATGCCCAGGATGATCCAGCCGATATCCAGGGAGGCGAGTACGACGATCGGGCCGAGGATGTTTGGCGCGATGTGCCGGAGGATGATGCGCCGGTCACTGGCCCCGGAGGCCCGCGCCGCCGTCACGTACGCCATCTCTCGCTCCCCCAGGGTGATCCCGCGAATGATGCGGGCGTGGCCTACCCACCACACGGCGCCAACGGCCAGCAGCACATTGAGCAGTCCTGGGCCCAAGGCTCCTGCCACGGCCAGCGCCAGGATCAGCGAAGGAAAAGCCAGCAGCAGGTCCACGACCCCCATCAGCGCCGTGTCCGGCCAGCCGCCGTAGTATCCGGACAGCATGCCCACGGTCACGGCGATGGTCATGCTGAGGACCAGGGTGGCCGCGGCGGCCAGCAGCGTCGCGCGCGCTCCGTGGATGAGCCGGCTGAAGGTGTCCCGGCCCAGGTGGTCGGTGCCCAAGAGGTGCTCCGGCGACGGAGAGAGCAACCGTTCGGGCAGGTTGATCTCGGTGGGATCGGCCAGCGGGCTCCAGGGCGCCAACAATCCCGCCAACAGCAGGGACACCACCAAGATCAGCCCCAGGGCGGTTCCCGGCTCCCGCAGCAGCGCATGCCACTGGCCACGGCGGCGTGGACCTGTGATGGCCGGCCGGCGAGGAAGCTGTATCCCAACGCGTTCGGCGGTGCTCGCCATCGGCCGCTACACCCCGCCCCGTTCGTAACGCAGGCGTGGGTCCGCCATGCGTAGGGCAATGTCAGTCGCTAGGTTGGCCAGCAGAACGATGACCGCAAGGTAGGTGACGAACCCCTGGACCACGGGGTAGTCCCGGGTCAGGGCCGCGCCCACGATCAACTGACCCAGACCTGGCCACGTGAATATGGTCTCGATGATGACGGCGCCCCCGAGCAGGTGCGCAAGGATCACGCCCGTGGCTCCAATGGCCGGCAGCAGCGCGTTGCGCAGGGCGTGCTTCATGACGACGATCTGTTCGGGCAGCCCCTTCGCCCGCGCCGTGCGGATGTAGTCCTGCCCGAGGACATCCAGGACGCTGGCGCGAATTAGCCGCGTCAGCTGAGCCATCGGCGCTAGCGACAGCGCGATGGCCGGAAGCACCATCTGAGCAGCCGAGCCGTAGCCCACGGCGGGCAACCAGGACAGTTTCACCGCGAACAGAATGATCAGTCCGAAGGCCAGGGCGTAGGACGGAGCCGCCGCGCCCACCAGCGCCGCCAGGCGCACAATGGCATCCCCGGCGCCGCCCCGTCGCCGGGCGGACAGGATGCCCATGGGCACGGCGAGTAGCAGCGCCAGCCCCAGCGCAGCCACCGTGAGCACGACCGTTGGGACGGTGCGGCGCGCCAACTGCGCGGCCACGGGCTGTTCCGTCACGTACGAGCGGCCCATGTCGCCCGCTAGCGCCCGGGACATCCAGCGAACGTATTGCGCCGGAAGTGGAGCGTCCAGGCCCAGCTCGGCGCGCATCGCAGTCACTGCGGCCGGGCTGGGCATCTGGCCGGGGTTGCGCTGGTGCAGGACAATCTCGGCGGGATCGCCCGGCGCCACACTCAGCAGCGCGAAACTGACCGCCGAGATTCCCAGGAGCAGCAACGGCAGCGTGGCTAACCGTCGGGCTACGTATGCCCCCATGCCGGAGATCCGCTCTCCGAACCCGCTATCCGGCTCCCTCGCTCACGCTCTTAAACCGATGCGATGGTCGAAGAAGTAGAGATTGGCCGGGTGCGGCTCGAAATCGGTAACCCGCTCGTTGACGCCGTGAATCAGGTAGGCGTGCGCCACCGGCAGGAGCGCGGTTTCGGATGCAACGACGTCCAGCGCCCGGCAGGCGATTTCCTGGCGTTGCTGGGTGTCGGCAACCTCCGCGGCGCTGCTGATGATGCCCTCCAGCTCAGCGCTGTGGAAGTGACCGTAATTGTTGGCGCCGCTGCCGGAGGCGTCGGCGCTGACCCCGACAAACTTGCCGATGTTCTGGATCGGGTCTCCGGCCTCAACCACGTTGTTGTACCACCCGAAGAGATCCCAGACGGGCTCCTTCACCACCGACCATTCGGTGATAAGCACCTTGGCCTTAATGCCCACGTCGGCCAGCATGGCCTGCGCGGCTTCGGCCATGATCGGCAGTTGGAACCGCTCGGGGTACCCGCCGATGACTATCTCCAGCGGTTCGCCGTCTTTGTCCACAAACCCATCGTCGTCGGAGTCAACGTAGCCGGCCTGCGCCAGTAGGTCGCGGGCCTGCGCGGGTTCGTAGCCCGGCGCGTTGACGCCGGGGCAGGACGCCAGGGCATCGGGCAACAGGAGTTCGGCAAACGATCCGGAGCCAGCGGGCGCTATGAGTCCCGCGATGCTCTCGCGATCGATGGCAAGGCTCACGGCCTGGCGCACCAGCGGATCGGACAACGCTGGCCGCTCGAAATTGACCCACCAAATCACCGCCGCCGTGCCTATGCCGGCCGTGCGACTCGCCAATTCGGGGTGGGCGTCGATGGTCTGGGCCCCTTCCGGGGATATGTTCGCGGCAACGTCGATGTCGCCGGCCTGCAGGGCCAGTTCCCTGCTGTTGGTGTCCGGAATGGCGAGGTGTTCGATGCCGGCCAGCGGCGGAGCGCCGCCCCAGTAATCGTCATTGGCGACGCTGCTGAGGCGTTCCTTCTGGATGTACTCGGTGGGAATGTACGGCCCCGTCAGGGCGCCGGCCTTTAGAAAATTGCCCTCGCCGGCGGCGTCGGCAGCCGCGGCATCGGTGATGGCCACTGCCGGTCCGGCCAACAGGCCAGGCAGCGTGGGTCGGGGTTCCATCGTGGTGATGGTGATGGTCTGTTCGTCAGTCACCGCAATGCTGTCGAGCCCCAGCGCCTCCGCCGACGCTTCCGACAACCGGATCGTTCGTTCCAGCGACGCCTTCACCGCTTCCGCGTCCATCACCGCGCCGTTGTGGAATTTCACGCCCGAGCGCAGCTTGATTCGCCAGGTCAGCGGGTCCACGTCGGTGGCTTCCATTGCCAGCCATGGCAAAGGGCTGAAATTGGTGGGAGACAAGCGGAAGAGGTTCTCGGACATCCCGGACTGACTGGCAACCCAGCCGCCCTGCACCGGGTCCAACGGGCTGTCAAGCCAGATGACGCCTGCCTTCAGGGTGGGGCGCGCGGCGTCGGCGGCCGGAGCTGCCGGCTGTTCAGAAGTTCGGGCCGTTGGCGAAGGCGCGGGTGAGGCCGTGGCTGCTGCCGTCGGCGGCGCTGCAGTCGGCGTGGTGGCCGCGGCAGTCACGGGCGCAGATGTTGCAACTGCTGCCGGCGTCGGCGGCGCTGCGGTCGGCGCGGCGGCCGCGGCAGTCACCGGCGAGGGTGTTGCAGCCGCTGGCGGGCTGTCGTCGCGCTCCCCGCAAGCTACGGCCATTGAAAAGGCCAGAGCCGCCACGAGCGCAAGCGCCATTCGTCGAATCATCTCCTACTCACCCTTTGTGTTATTGATACCTTGTCTCAAAAGGGAGCGTGTCACATGCAGGAAGGTCTGCGCAAGTCGTTAAGCCAAGTGACCAGATGCGGTCGTCAGGGCAGGCCCGCCAGTCAGGGAGAGCGCCCGTCACATGTCAACCGGCGTTCGCCGGCGCTGCGTTCGAGGAGAAGAGCTGGAACGACCCGGCGCGGCTGCGACCCGCTTCCCGCTCGCGCTGCCCGAGGTCAGCCGCCTGCGCGTTGGCGAGACCGAGGAACTGGCCCTCGGCGGCCCGGAACGGTCGACGGTGAAGCCTGGTAGGGCATGCGGGATTCGAACCCGCGATCTCCGCCTTGAGAGGGCGGTGTCCTAGGCCGCTAGACGAATGCCCCACGCGGACCGAAGTCCACTGACGCCTATGCTACGAAACCCGGCGGCGTCCTGATCCCTTGCCGGCGCTCCGTACAATCGACGTAGACCTGCGCACCGGCTCGACACCCAGTGTTTGAAAGCCTGACCGAGCGCCTCTCCGGCGTTTTCGGCACCCTCGGCCGTCGCGAGCAAGCCGTAGCCCGAAACCTGTAGAGGCGTCGCATGCGTTGCCGCGAGCGACCAGGTTGAGATGACGAAGGCCTAACGCCCCTGATCCTACTCGGACTGCCGGTCGGCGGCGTGGTTGGCGAGAACCCTCGAGCAGACGGACGCAAAGACGCGCAAATCCTCCGCGCTGATGTCCTCGGTCAGCATGACGTAGTGGCGCTTCATGTTGCGGTAGATCAGAGAGGCGACCTCCGACCCCTCGTCGGTCAGCCTGAGCATCACTATGCGCCGGTCGCTGCGCCGGCGCCGCCGGAGCAGCAGGCCCTTATCCACGAGCCTGGTGACCATGCGGCTGATGCGAGAGCCGTCGACAGGTAACACCCACGCCAACTGGGTGGCCGTGCGTTCCCCTTCAAGGCAGTACCACAACAAGCTGTACTCCATGCTGGTGATGGCGTGGGGTACCACCTCGTCCGACATTCTCGCGTTAAGCATGGTGAACAGATCGGCCACAACTACGCCTAAACTGGCTTGCAAGTGTTCGATCGGGCGGTAGGAATCATCCTGTAACGGCAATAGCGTCTACCCCCATGCTCGGATAATCAGATTTTAGAGCGTCGGCGACTTGTTGGCCTTTGCGTCATCCGACTTCGACGAGGCCTGCCTGGTCCCCGAATCGAGTACCCGGCGAGCCTACGCAATCCCTTGGTCGTTTCCAAAGCCCTAGATTGGCCACGGTCGCGGCAAAGGGCCGGGACAGACCGATCGCTGTTTGGTCGTTGGAGACCGTGAGGGAGCAGGGCCATCCCGGCTCGGCCGCTGGCCCAAAGCCCGAACAGGCGCCGGGGCCGTCAGCACGAGCCCGAGTCTCCCAGGCGGGACGTGCCGCCAGCTTCGTCGCAGGGTACCGATTGGCTCGGTCAGCGGACCTGACGTCGGGATCGGTGGACGCGGCGCCGTTGGACGTGACCGTGTTGTCCAACTGAGACAGGTGGGCCGTGCCGCGCTCGCCGGATGGGCGGCGCAGTTGGCCGGAGAGCCATCGAGATTGTCGTGAACTGCGGGTCGGTCAGCCACACGAACGGGCAGCCGTTGCAGCTGACGGCGTGGTTCACGGTGACTTCGCCACCATAGTGCCGGTCGCCGCGGATGTTGAAGGCGCCTCTGGTTCCTTCCCACACCCAGTCGTGGTCGGCCGTGATTGGGAAGACGGCGTCCTGCCCCTCCGCCGCGGCGTCTCCGCCCTTAATTCACATCGCGGGCTCGGCCTTTGCGCCGGCCCTGCGCGGCCGGACAAGGCCAGCGCGTCCCTGATGGTGGAGAACGAGCCGGCTTGCGGCTCGTGGCTGGTGGTTAGGAGCGAGTGGTTGGCGGGCGACGCCGCTTGTCGCTCCCGACAGGAGCGAGGGCGCTCTTGCCTCTCGCCAGCGACGCAACCCGCTCCCGCGGCAAGTGGTGCCAACGCACACCCTTTGGCCTTGCCGCCGACGTGCGCTCCGTACAATCAAGCGCAGAGTGACGCACCGGCCTGCCCCCAATGTTTGAGAGCCTGACCGAGCGCCTGTCCGGCGTCTTCGGCAACCTCGGCCGCCGCGGCCGCCTGGGCGAAAAGGACGTAGACGCCGCCCTGCGCGAAGTCCGCATGGCCCTGCTGGAAGCCGACGTCAACTTCCGGGTCGCGCGCCAATTCGTGGCGTCAGTTCGCGAACGAGCGGTTGGCCGCGAGGTCACCCAGAGCGTCACCCCGGCCCAGCAGGTCACCAAGATCGTCCACGACAACCTGGTGGAACTGCTCGGCGGCGAGACTGCCCGCCTGGCCACCGCGCAGCGTCCACCGTCGGTGATTCTCATGGTCGGGCTCCAGGGCTCCGGCAAGACCACCGCCGCAGCCAAGCTGGCCCTGGCGTTCCGCAAAGACGGCGGCCGCCCGATCTTGGTCGCCGCGGACACCTACCGTCCGGCGGCCATCGCCCAGCTACAGACGCTGGGCAACCAAATTGACGTCCCCGTCCATCAGCAGGGCACCAGGCCCAGCCCGGTCGACATTGCCAGGCGAGGACTCGAACTCGGCGTCAGCAACGCCCATTCGCACGTCATCGTCGACACCGCCGGTCGAATCCAGCTGGACGACCGGATGATGGACGAGATCGAACAGATCAGCCGTGCTGTCAAGCCGGTCGAAACCCTCTTCGTCGCCGACGCCACCACCGGCCAGGAAGCCGTCAACGTCGCCCAGGCGTTCCACGCCCGCACGCCCCTCACTGGCCTCATCCTCACCAAGATGGACGGCGATGCCCGCGGCGGCGCCGCCCTATCCATCCGCTCCGTCACCGGAATCCCCGTCAAGTTCGTCGGCACCGGCGAGCAAATCGAGCCGCTGGAGGTCTTCCATCCCGACCGCATCGCCTCCCGCATCCTGGGCATGGGCGACGTGGTCACGCTGGTCGAACGCGCCGAGGAGGTCGTCGATCTCGAACGGGCCGAAGAGCTGCAATCCAAGCTTCGCAAGGCCACCTTCGGGCTGGACGACTTTCTGGAGCAGCTGAACCAGGTTCGCCAGATGGGCCCGCTCAGCCAGGTGCTCGGCATGTTGCCGGGCATGGGCGCCATGGCCAACAAGGCCGAGGTCCAGGCCGCGCTGGACGGCGACGTGGTCGGCCGCTTCGAGGCCATCATCCTTTCCATGACCCCGGCCGAACGCACCAACCCCGACATCCTCAACGGCAGCCGCCGGCGCCGCGTCGCGCTCGGCAGCGGCACCTCCGTCCAGGAAGTCAACCAGCTACTCAGCCAGTTCAAGCAGGCCCGCCAGATGATGCAGATGATGACTTCCGGCCGCCTACCCGCCGGCCTGCGCAACCTCACCGGCCTCTAGCACCAGACGCCCCGCGCCAGGCAGCGGCAGGCTGGCATGGTCGCGCTCATCCCCTGACATTCGCCGCCCGCCACGCAAAGGCGTACGCCGGCGCTTCGGCGGGCCGGTGCTGCGGCATGGGCGTAATGCAAAGACGCCGACCGCTGAGAGGCCCGGCTTGCAAGGCGGCTCAAGCCTCAGCGAACTCCGACATGACGTCGACGTTGGGGACCAGGCGGCCGTCGCGTTCGGTCAGCAGTCCCTGGTCGAGGAGCAGACGCAGGTCTCGTTGGATGGTGCGTTGACCGACCCGGCCATAGGTCATGGCTACCAGGACGTCGGGCGCAAGCTCTTGGTCAGGCACGCCGCGCAGCGACGGTTCCGTAATCCGCCGGACGACTTCCAGCATTCGTGATCGCCGTCGCTCGCCAAGTCCCGGCACCGCTTCAAGCCGCTCGCGCGCGTAGTCGCGAAACGCCAGGACGCGCACCATCGCCAGCAGCTCATCTCGAACGGCCGCCAGCTCGCTGGCCAGCCCCTGCGCCGCGAACAGCACGAAATCCGTCAGGTCACCATCGGACCTGAATCGCGCCGCAGATAGCGCGCGGATGTACTCGCCACGGTGCCGGTAGTAGTAGTTGGCGAGCGAGTAGAAGCCGAAGGCGTGGATGCCGGCCCGGCAGAGCATGAAACTCTCGACCGCGCGCGAGGTGCGCCCGTTGCCGTCGCCGAACGGATGGATGCTGACGACGTAGAAATGGGCAAGCGCCGCGCGCACGATGGGGTCCCAGCGCAGCGCCTCGCCCTGGTTAAACCAGCGCAGGAACTCGGCCATGTGCCGGCGAACCTCCTCGCTGGTGGGTGGCGGTCGGTAGTCGCCTACCGTGACGGCATGGTTTCGGTACTCGCCGGGCACGTTTCGCGCGTAGGCCAGGCCGTCGGTTGTCAGCCGGTGGATTTCCCGTATCAGCATCTCGTCCAGCGGTCGCCCTGGATCCGACCGAGCGGTGCGCTGAACGAATTGCAGCGCCGCCTGGGCATTGCGGGCTTCGCGCTCGTCGTGTGCGCGGTCGGGCGGCAGCACCCGCCGGTCCGGAGCAGCGTGCAGCACCTCCAATGCTTCGGCTTCGGAAATGCGCGTACCTTCCAGCGCGGTCGTGCCATACACGGCGCGAGCCACATTGAGCGCGTAAAGCCGTTCGCGCACACCGGTGCTGACCGGGATTCCGCGCAGGGTCTCGGCGAGCGCGCGTGAACGCTCCATGGCTCGGATCAGGCTGGGCGCAGCCGTGCGGACGGTTACGTTGAAGTGGACTGACCAGCTGGGCATCCGAGATCCTTACCCTTCGACGAATCAGCAAACAATGACAGCGACGATGACGCGAGAGTTGTCCAGTTGATCAAACCTGTTAGAAGGCAATATCTCAGGCGACAATGTCTACGTCAATGTCGCGGTCAGCGTCGCGACGTTGGCACTTCGGGCGCGGTCAGCGCAAGGTGGAGGTTGGCCTGGGCGGAGGGATCGAGCGCCTGCCAGTAGTTGAGGGTGAAGAGGGCGAACGCGAGGCCGTTGGTGCTGTGAACCGCGGACGGGTCGGTGGCGTCGCGTTCGGCCAGTTCGTAAAAGAAGCCACCGTTGGGTGAGGCGAGGCGGCGGAACATGGCGGCGACGCAGCGGCGGGTGGACTGAATGGCCTCGGCGCGGCGGTGCGGGGTCTGGCGACCGTACTCGGCCAGCAGGTGGACGGCGTCCATGTTGGCGCACATGCCGCCGTCGTGGAACAGGCCGTCACGCCGCCGGCAGGCGAGGGTAGCGTCGATCATCCGCTCAATCCCCGGCTCGTCAACTCCCAGGGGCCAGAGCAGGTTGAGGCCCAGATTGCGGTGGCCGCGCATGGCCCAGCCGAGGTCCACGTCTGGACCCATGCCGATGAAGCCGGTGGCCGGGTCGCGTCTGGACTCAAGGTGCGCCAGCACCTGGCGGGCCTGATCGTCCAGGTCGTCGACGCGGTTGGCGCTCGCGAACCGGGTATAGAACCACAGGTACTGGAAGGCGGCCTTGGCAGCGGCACGGGGATCTTCGGCCCAGGCTTGGTCCAGCCAGGGACGCCAGGCATCCTCGCCGGTCGGCGCCCACGGCAAGTCCGACAGGCGCTCCAGGCCGCGGGGGAATGGTTGCGGGCACTCGTCCAGTAGCTCGAATCCAATACGAACGACGGCGTCGAAGTGCATCCGCCAGGTTCCGATCCCGCCGCCGAGTTGGGTGGCGGTCGGCTCGTAGATGCCCAGGTCCGGGTTGTAGGCGGCGTCCAAGGCAGCCAGCGCGCGGGGACGGACGCGGTCGATCGCGTCCTGTGCGCCAACCTGTCGAAGGGCGGAGAGCGCCCAAACGGTCGTCTCAATATTGGCGGGGGCGCCGGGACGCGGGTTGTCGCGGAATGGCAGTGAGTCGTCGAGGTTCGTTTCGACCCTGGCCACATAGCTGACGACCCGGTCGCGCAGCCAGGACGGCGGGTTGTGGAGGCCGCTGGCCTGCGAAGTCAGGGCCGGCATTTCAATGGACACACTCAGGAACGCTCAGATTCCGACGAATGACTTCATGAAGCCCCGTTGGCTCCCGCTTCCACGCCTCGAATCTACGCCTCGCCCGCTGTCTTCAGTGAAAAGTCGGAAAGGCCCGCGAGCATTTCCTGATTGGGATTGGCGCTGCTGTAACCCCCATGTTCTCTCCACGACGGCGTGCGAAGCCAGTTGGTCGTCTCCCCCGCAATTCTGACGAGTTCGTCGTGGTGTATCAGGTACCAGATCCCGTTGTGAGGAAAAGCCATATACAAGTCTTTACCGAGATACTTCCTATCAATTGTGACTCGTGCCTTGAGTTGAACTTTCAGCGTCTGTTCGCCGTCCTTCTGGTAGGCCAGAAAATCTGCGCCTTGCCAGTCATCGGCCAACTTGATGCAGTTGAGCCCATAGTCAGCAAGCGCACCGGCGACTTTCTGGAAGTTGAACACCTCCTTCTGCTTTGAACTGAGATCCGCGTAGTCGACTCGCATCAGCTTCATTTCGGATTCATCCATTCGATTCTCGCCAAGCAATGAGGCCGCCTATCAGATTCATGCTCCCTAGTGAGCGTAGCGAAGCATTCGCTCTCTATCCATCTCCTCGAGGCCCATGTCGGCCAAGGTGCGGCGATTGGTGTCCAGCGGTTCGTGCAGGACGGCGAGGCCCAGCGTGATGACGTCGTCCGTCACAGGCGTGGCCACACCCACCGCGTCGCCCAGCCCCGGCCAGGCACGCAGGCCATACGGCACGTCCTCGGAGAGCCAGCGCGTGCCGAGCTGGCCGGGGGCCTTGAGGGTGGTGAGCATCCGGCTGCCGTTGATGGTGGCCCAGAGATCGGGCGGATCGGCTTTGGGACCGAAGGCCGCGGCGTGAAAGGCTTGGGGGGGCGTCGGGCAAAGGGTGGCCGAGGGCGGCGGCCACCGCCCGGCGCTCCCCGTCCAGCGCCATGATGGCGTCCGCCACGGCGGGCGTGACGCCTTCGTCGTAGAAATAGAACTCGCCGCGCGACTGTTCGATCCGTCCGGCATTCATCAGCACCCCGGGCGGATGCACCACCGGGTTCATGGCGCCCAGGCCGCAGGCGAACACGTCGGGCAGCGGCACGATGCCCGGAAAGAATGGCTCCAATGCGGCCTGCACGCGCTGCGTGGCCGTGGCGGGGAAAACGCCTGGCCCCATGTCAGACCATTGCAAAACCCCGCCTCCACCTCGAGAGCGGGGCCGCTCTTTCTCCCTCTCCCTCGGGTGTCCAGTCCGGACACATGGTTTACAGACGTTCGGGGACATGGTTTACACATGTAGGCGGGGTGTCGGAGATCGACGTCGGCCAAGTGGTCGGTCATAAAGTGCAGGGTCCAGCAGCCGTCGGTGGGCGTGAGGCGGGCCAGGGAAGCGAGGGATGGGCCTGGGAGGCCAGGTTTGCCGCAGGCCCTGGCTTGGCGCGCGGTTCCCACCAGGAGTTCGAGGAATCTCGGACCGTACCGCACGACCCCGTATCGCGGAGCTTTCGCGATTCCGCAGCTGAGTGCCGCTGCTTGCTCAAGGCTTGTCGGTGGACGGAACACGCCCTCGGACGGCGTGAGCTGCGGGAAACCAGTCAGGCAAAGCACGGGCGGGTCACAGCGCTCGGTGCCCTCGGCTAACGCAACCAGCCGCAAGACAGCCGCGTGATGCCAGGCTGTCTCGACCCGACGAGCGTAAACCAGCACATTGGTGTCGGCCGCGATCGGTCGGAGGGAGCTCGGCCACTCCTGGCTCACCGCATACCCGAGATCCGACGCGAAGCGACTGGCGCCGACTCGTTCCGGCTCAACTTGCCTGCTACGTGCCCGTCGGACCGGCGTATACTCAAGCAAGCGGTGACTTGCGCACCGCTGGGTCGGACGATGTGACGCGCGGGCGTTTTCGGCACAAGCGCCTACCGCTTCGACAGGCGAACCATCCCTGTCCTCTTCCAAACGCAGCCGCGCCACATGAGGCCGTCGGGGAACGCGCACGCCCGCGCGGCGGGTTGTCGTGTGTCCTGAGCGGTGGCTATCCGGCGGGGATGAGGGTTACAGTCAGGGAGCGCCAGGCAACCGACGCGCCGCAAGCGCGTCGGGAATTGCCGTAGCAGGGGGATGGTGATCGATCCGTGGCGGTTGAAGTCGCACTACATCTGAACGAGGAAACGCTCGAAAACGCCCTGGCCGAGCTCGTGGCCCTGGGCTCCGATCCTGGCTTTCTCAACAAGTCAGAACTCAAGAAAGTCCTGCCCGACGAGGCGCAGATCACCCCGGAACTCGAGACCTGGTTCCGCATGCAGTTGGCCGAGGAAGAGATCGAACTGCGCGACGAGGAACCGGAAGACACGGAAGGCGGCGACGCCTCCAAGGTCACCACCATCCAGTCGCGCCGCGAGCGCGACCTGGAGCTCGAGTCCGCCAGCCAGGACACCGTTCGCAGCTACCTCAACGAGATCGGCCGCATCTCGCTGCTCACGGCCAAGGAAGAGGTCGACCTGGCGCAGCGCATCGAGCGCGGCGACGAGTCCGCCCGCGAGCACCTCATCACGGCCAACCTGCGCCTGGTGGTCAGCGTCGCCAAGAAATACACCGGCCACGGCATTCCGCTGCTGGACCTCGTGCAGGAAGGCAACGCCGGCCTGATGCGCGCCGCCGAGAAATTCGACTGGCGCCGCGGCTACAAGTTCAGCACCTACGCCACCTGGTGGATTCGCCAGGCCGTCACCCGCGCCATCGCCGAGCAGAGCCGCACCATCCGCCTGCCCGTGCATGTGCACGAGAAGCTCACCAAGTCCTACCGCGTGCAGCGCGACCTGCAGCTGCGCCTGGGGCGCGAGCCGACCGACGACGAGATTGCCCACGAAATGGAGATGAGCGAGGAGCAGATCGGCGAGCTCAAGCTGGCCGCCCGCCTGCCTATTTCGCTCGAAACGCCCATCGGCGAGGACGGCGACACCGAGATCGGGCACCTGATCCCCGACGACGACGCCGTGGAGCCTGTCGAGGCCGCCACATCCCAGATGCTCACCGAGCATCTTGAGGGTGTCCTGGAGATGCTGGATCCGCGCGAGCAGAAGATCCTGCGCATGCGCCACGGCCTCGACGATGACACGCCCCGCACGCTGGACCAGGTCGGCCAGGAATTCGGCTTGACCCGCGAGCGCATTCGCCAGATCGAGTCCCAGGCCCTCCGCCGCCTCCGCCACCCCCGCCTCGCCCGCAAGCTCAAGGACTTCCTGACCTAGCCGTCGGCGAAGTCACCGTCTAAAGCAACAAGCCCCGCCCGCCCCAGGCCGGCGGGGCTTGAGCGTTTGTGGTGGATTTTGGGCTATAAGCCGCCCAAGCCTCCCAAGTCGCCCAAGCCCCCCATTCCACCCATGCCGCCCATGCCGCCATCGGGGGGCATGGCCGCGGCGGGCTTCTTGGTCTCGGGCGCGTCGGCGATCAGCACCTCGGTGGACAGCAGCATCATCGCCACGCTGGCCGCGTTCTGAAGGGCGCCGCGGACCACGGTCAGCGGGTCCACCACGCCGGCTTCGCGCAAGTCCTCGATCTGGCCCGTGTCGCCGTTCCAGCCCATGGCGCCGTCGGCGTTGATCACGCGCTCCACGATCACGTCGCCTACCTCGCCGGCGTTGGCGGAGAGCTGCCGCAGCGGGGCCGATAGGGCATTTCGCACGATGCGCGCGCCCATGGCCTGCTCGCCGCTGAGCGTCTCCAGCAACTCGTCCACGGCCGGAATGGCCCGGATGTAGGCCGTACCCGCGCCCGGCACGATGCCGTCCGCCACAGCCGCCTGGGTGGCCGACAGGGCGTCTTCCACCCGGTGCTTCTTCTCCTTGAGCTCGACCTCGGTCGGCGCGCCCACGCGGATCACCGCCACGCCACCGGCCAGCTTGGCCGCTCGCTCTTCCAGTTTCTCGCGGTCGTAGTCGGAGTCGGTGGTCTCGACCTGCGACTTGATCTGCGCGATGCGCCGCGTGATGTCCTGGCGGGTGCCGGCGCCTTCCACGATCGTGGTGTCATCCTTGCGGACCACGATTCGACGCGCCTGGCCCAGCACGTCCAGGTCCAGCTCCTTCAGGTCCTGCCCCAGGTCCTTGGATATGACCTGGGCGCCCGTCAGGATGCCAATGTCCTCCAGGATCGCCTTGCGGCGGTCGCCGTAGGCCGGGGCCTTGATCGCGCAGGCGTTGATGGCCCCGCGCACCTTGTTGACGATCAGCGTGGCCAGCATGTCGCCTTCCACGTCCTCCGCCACGAACAGCACGTCGCGACGCCCCGACTGCACGATCTTCTCCAGCAGCGGCAGCATGTCCTGGGCGTTGCTCAGCTTGTCGTCCGTCACGAAGACCGACGCGTTTTCCAACTCGCAGGACATCGAAGTCTCGTCGGTTACCAGGTACGGCGAGATGTAGCCGCGATCCAACTGCACGCCGTCCACGAGTTCCAGTTCCAGCGCGTTGGTGCGGCCCTCTTCCACCGATACGGCGCCGTCTTTGCCTACGCGGTCCAGCGCCGTGGCAATCTGCTTGCCAATGGCCGGATCGCCGGACGAAATCGCGGCCACCCACTCCATTTCCTGCGGCTCGCTAATCGCGCGGCCCTGCTCGTTCAGCGCCGCCTCGGCCGCCGCCACCGCTTTCTCCATGCCCCGCTTGATGATCATCGGGTTCATCTCGGCGGCTACCGCGCGCAGACCGTCCTGGATCATGCGCTGCGCCAGCACCGTGGCGGTGGTGGTGCCGTCGCCGGCCACGTCGTTCGTCTTGGTGGCCGCTTCCTTGATTAGCTGCGCGCCCATGTTTTCGAACGCGTTCGGCAGGTCCACGTCACGGGCGACGGTGACGCCGTCGTTGGTGATGATCGGCGACCCGAATTTGCGCGCCAGCCCGACGTTGCGTCCCTTGGGCCCCAGCGTGACGCGCACCGCGTCGGCGACGGAGTTGACGCCGTTCAGCAGCGCGCTGCGCGCGGTTTCATCGAAAATCAGGTCTTTAGCCATGCCGGCCAGACTCCTTCGTGGCGGTCTCGCACTTCAGCGGTTGAGTTAGGTGGGAATAGGCGCGGTGCGCCTAGCGGCACGCTACCGCGTGCCGACAATCGGTCAGCAATTGTAACGCAGGAACGATTCAAAATGCGTACGAATACCCGGACCCACGATGAATCGACCGCGCCAACTGCTCCTCGAGCGCCAGTATGCCGAGCCGCCGTTCGCGAACGCCGGTCGCTGGCTTAGCGCCCTTTCCAGTAGGGGTTCGGCGACCAGTAACGCCGGTTCTTGATGCCCAGGGCGAACGTTGCCTCGGTGCTGAACTGGATTGAGTGTTGGAGCCGCGTTAGCGCGTCATCACGGGTCGCGGCGCCCATGGCCCGGTAGTCGCGCCCGTCGATCACGGCGTTGGCGTTCCACCCGGCCAGGCCCTTCCAGACGCTGACCTCAATCTCGATGTCGTCAAACTCGATATACGTGACCTCGCGGTCGTCGGTCGCGGTCGGATCGGTTGACACGGCAGTCCAGAGGGGTGGCGGATTGGTCGCGCGATTATACGGCCGTCCCCCGCCGGCGGAGGATCCCGCCGACCTGTCGTGCCGCCCCGTTCTACACGACGCCGTCCCCGCCCGCATCGCTGGTACCGCTGGCATCGCATGCCCGCACCCGCCCCACTCCCGTTCGCCATGGAGGGGCCGGTCCCTGACCTTCCGCTTCCGATCGAGGCGATCCGCCAGAGCGCTCGTGCTGAGCCTGTCCAAGCCGCCGGCCTGGAGTCCCGGAAGAGCCCGTCCTGAGTCTGTCAAGGCCTGTCCTGAGCTTGCCGACGCAAGACTCAGGACGTCGGCCCCAACCCGCGGCCGAACCCTGGCGCGATCAGCTCCTCGCCGTTTCACGGTGGACACTTCGGCCGGAAAAGTGAACACATCGGCCGCAGAAGTGAACACATCGGCCGCAGAAGTGAACACATTCAGGCAATTTCGCGCCGGACAGTGAACACATCGGAGCGCAAGGCGAACACATGGTCGGAAACCTGCCGAACGCCTGCTTGGCCGATGTCGGCCCGGGCTCACCCTGGTTTCAGCCACCTGCTGATCGGCCATCCAACCAGGCGCCTCCACGACCTCCCGACGTGGCCTTGCAAATTCCGCCCTCGCATACTTGGACTTGACAGTCGTAATCGACTTGTGTACACTGGGCCTCGATTCACGCCCCTCGCCCCTCGCCTGGAGTTGTCCCGTCCCTGCTCTCCTCGTCCGCCTGCTATCCCCCTCCTGCCCTGGCTGGGCGTGCGGTCCCCGCGCCGTCCAGGCCTCCCCGGTCCACGCCCTCTCGATCCGACGCCAAGCCTGGGCTCCTCGGGATCGTTGGTCGCCCTGCCCGGCCCCCGCCGGCCGGGGGGCCCCCGCCCCGCCGCCCGCGCGGGCCCGCGCCCGGGCGGCGGGGGCCGCGCGGGGGGCCCCCCCCCGGGGGCGGCGCGCGGCGGCCGCCCCCCCC
>JAPPFO010000171.1 GCA_028875175.1 Chloroflexota bacterium
AGCCTGTACCGCTACCTCAGCGAAGCCGCCCTGGTCTCCGAGGTCGACAACCTCGCCACCGGCGGCGACGCCGTCACGCTGCTCACCGCCCACTCGGCCAAGGGCCTCGAATTCGGCGTCGTCATCCTGGTCGGCCTTGAGGAAGAATTGTTCCCCCACGCTCGCAGCTACGACGAGCCCGCTCAGATGGACGAGGAACGCCGGCTCGCCTACGTGGCGCTCACCCGTGCCAAGGACCGCCTGTTCCTCACCTACACCCGCCACCGCTCCGGCTGGGGCGCCCCCGTGCGCTTCCCTTCACGCTTCCTGCAGGACATCCCACCCGAGCGCCTCACCTATCGCCGCCGCCTCGACGCCCGGCCCGGCGTGCCGAGCCCGGGCCTGGACATTGACGACGAAGACGACCAGCCGCAGCCTCCGTCCGAGCGCACCTACCACGACGGCCAGCGCGTACGCCATCCAGTCTTCGGTGAGGGCCTGATCGTCGCCGGCCAGATCACCAACTTCGACGAGGAAGTCACCGTCATGTTCGAGGGCGACGTCGGCCTCAAGAAGCTCGCCGTCAGCTACGCCAAGCTCGAGGCCGTGACCTGAGCGGCACAGCGGCCCGCTGGGCGTTCGTCTTTGATTTCGACGGCACCATCTCCCCCAACGACATGGGCCACGTCATTTTCGACGCCTTCGCCAACCCCACCTGGCGCGACATCGACGACGAGTGGATCCGCGGCGAAATCCGTACCAGCGAACGCGCCCGTCGCCAGTTCGCGCTGGTCACTGCCCGAGAACCGGAGTTTCTTCGGCTCTTCGACAAGCACGCCGTCGATCCAGCCTTCCCGGCGCTCGTCGCCGACCTTAGGGCGCACGACATCCCGGTCCAGGTCGTCAGCGACGGCTTCGATGCCTACCTAAAGCCAATGCTCGCCCAAGCAGGCCTGTCCGACCTGCCGTTTCAATCCAACCGGCTCGTCTTCCAGAACGGCTCGATCAAGCTCCAGTTCCCCCACGAACGCCCCGGCCACGACCCCCGCGGCGGCTGGAAGGCGGGGCCCGTCAGGGCTCTCCAGGCTCAAGGCTGGCGCGTGGCCTACGCCGGCGACGGCATGAGCGACTGGGCCGCCGCCCGCGCCGCCGACCTGCTCTTCGCCCGCTCCCAACTGGCGGAGCGCTGCAAGCAAGACGGCATTCCCTACCATCCCTTTGAGGGCATGCGCGACGTCCACGACTGGGTGCGCGCCAACTTGCTGACCGTGGGTAGGTCCACATGACGTTTCGCGAACTGGCCGAAGTCTTTGAACGCATCGACGCGGTTTCCGGCCGCAACGCCATGATCGAAATCCTGGCCGAGCTCTACCAGCGCGTCACCCCGGAGGAAGCCGCCCAGGTCACCTACCTCATGCAGGGCCGCCTGGTCCCTAAGTTCGTCGACCTCGAATTCGGCATGGCCAGCCGCCTGCTGCTCCGGTCGATCGCCCAGGCGTTCGCGGCCGAGGCCGACGAAGTACAAGCCGTTTTCCGCGAGGCAGGCGATCTGGGACTAGCCGCCGAAGCCCTGACTCCGACCGAGTCGATGACCAACAAACCGCCGCCTTCCCGGGGATGGAGAGTGTCGAGAAGCGGACAGCCCCGCCGGATGGCCCAACCACGCCATTTCGGCCAGGGCCAGGTCTATTGGCACACTGCGGTCGGCAATCCATCCTGGCGGGCGCGTCGCCAGCACGAGCTAGCCCAGGACTGGGCCCGAGACGTCTCGGTCGGAGGCGTCTTCGCTCGCTTACGGGAAGTCGCCGAGGCGGAGGGCGCCGAATCCCAGGAGCGCAAGGTCGCCGGCATTGCTTGCCTGCTTCGCGATCTGGATCCGCGCTCCAACCGCTACCTCCCGCGCATTCCCGTCGGCCGTCTGCGCCTCGGCATCGGCGACCCCACGTTCATGGACGCGCTCTCGTTCGCTCGAGTCGGCGACAAGACCGACCGCAAGTCCATCGAGCGCGCCTACAACCTGACCTGTGACCTCGGTCAGACCGCCCGCGACTACCTGCGCGGCGGCGCCGACGCCATGGCCCGCGCCCGGGTGCGGGTGGGCAACCCCGTCCGCATGGCCCAGGCCGCCCGCATGTCCAGCGGGCAGGAGATCGTCGACAAGATTGGCTCGGCCGCGGTTGAACCGAAGCTCGACGGCTTCCGGGTTCAGATCCATCGTGACGGCGACCAGGTCCGCATATACAGCCGCAATCTCGAGGACATGTCCCGGATGTTCCCGGACGTGTCCCAGGCCGCCCGCGCCCGCCTGAAGAAACCGCAGGTCATCATCGAGGGCGAAGCCATGGGCGTGAACCCGGAAACCGGCGAGTTTCTGCCCTTCCAGGTCACTACGTCGCGCCGCCGCCGCCATGGTATCGAGGCGGCAGCTCGAGAGATTCCGCTCCACGTCCACGCCTTCGACCTGCTCTACGACGGGGACAACGTGATCGAACTGCCCTTTACCGAGCGCCGTCGCCGGCTCGAAGAGATCGTGGAAGACGACGGCGAGGATCTTCAGGTCTCGGAGTGCATCATCACCGACGATCCGGAAGCCATAGACGTCTTTTTCAACGAGCAGGTACACGCTGGATTCGAAGGCGTCATGGCCAAGCGCCTTGACTCCGTTTACCAGGCCGGCCAGCGCAACTTCAACTGGATCAAGTACAAGGCCAGCTACTCCTCGGCTCTCACCGATACACTCGATTGCGTCCTGATCGGCTACTGGCGCGGCCAGGGCAAGCGCACGCCCTGGGGTATCGGCGCCCTGCTTAGCGCCGTCTGGGATGCCGACGAACAGGTCTTCAAGTCCATCGCCCGCATCGGTACCGGCTACTCCGACGAGGAATGGGTTCGTATCCGCGAGAAGCTGGACGAAGTCGCCGTGTCCGACCGTCCTGCCAACGTCCACTCGGATGTCGTCCCGGACGTCTGGGCCAGCCCCGAAATCGTGGTGGAAGTCCTGGCCGACGAGCTGACCCGCAGCCCGATGCACGTCGCCGGTCGAACCGACGACGAGCTTGGCCTTGCCCTCCGCTTCCCCCGCGTCATCGGCTTCGTCCGTGAGGACAAGGCCCCCGCCGACGCCACTACGGTTGCCGAGGTCCGCGACCTCTTCGCCCGCCAGGGCGGTTCGAGCTAGGCGGCGAACGGCCCCCGCGCCAGCGCCGCCGTCCGCGCGATCAGGTCGCTCAACCGCAGCGTCCCGATCCCGCTCACAATCGTCTCAACCCGGTCGTGGAAGTGCTCGGTCCACACCGCCGGAACTACCTCCGCACCCTTCGTCGCCCCGAGGATCGATCCGGCCGTAGCGCCGTTGCAGTCCGTGTCCTCGCCGCACTCCACCGCAATCCCAACCGTCGCCGCAAAGTCCCCGCGCCCGTACGTCAACCCCAGCACCACAAAGCACGCGTTGTTGATCGTGTGCACGAAGTTGTAGTGCCCATACGCCTCGTCAACCCGCTCCCAGGCGTCCTGCCAGTCAGCGTACTCCTCGCTCCAGGCCAACGTGTTGGTCAACGCCTCGTGCAACCGGCTCTTTGCCGGAATCTGATCCATCCCGGCCCGCACCGCCTCCAGCGGATCGTCCAGGCTGAACGCAGCAGCGATAGTGGCCGCCGCCCACATCTCCCCGTAGATCCCGTTCTTCACGTGCGACAGCGCCGCATCCCGGAATGCAAGCGCCGCCGCTGCTTCGGGTCGGCCCGGGTTCACCCACCCCAGCACGTCGGCCCGAATCTGGGCGCCAATCCACTCGCGATACGGATTCCGTGTCGTCGCTGCCTCGCTGGTCGGCAGTCCCAGAACGAGGTTGCGGTACGCAGCCCGCTCGGCCGTATACACGCGCCAGTACGGCAACATTTCCAGCCACGACTGCCCGAAGTCAGCCGTCGTCACACAGGGGCCGTAGGTCTCCAGGATCTCCAGCGCCAGGATGCAGTAGTCAATGTCGTCATCGCGCGGAACCCCATCGATCCGCCCTTGCGCCGAGTACACGGCCGACGGGTGCCAGGCTCGACCGGTGGGATTGGGTTCCAGGTACGGAACGTAGAACCGTAAATCGCCAATGTCGGCTGTGTCCAATAGCTCGCGAATCTCGGCGCGCGACCAGCCCTCTATCGGCTTCCCCAACGTGCAGCCGGCGCAGCGTCCAATCCAGGCGCCGCGCAAGCGCCGGTCGTAGTGGTCGTCGTCCGCTGCGGGAATGGGACGTCCGTCCGGTCGTGCAGCCTGAATCTCCGCCAAGTCGCTCGGTTCCTCGTACTGGAACCCTGGCCGCATCGGCAAGCCTTCCAGCCGGGCAAGGTGGGCCTCAACGGTAGCGACGTCCATCGACAGCACGTCCGCCGCTAACAACTCGGCTGTGGCGGCGTCGATTTCGCAGCCTTCTTCGTCGAGCTGAATCAACTCGTCCACCAGCGTCTTCCGCAGGTTGACGGCCGGATCGTCCGGTCGCCGACGCCTGTACTGCTCCTGCAACTGCCGGTCGACGTGTTCACGAAGCTCCAGGATTCCCATCAACGACGTCCTCCATCTCTACAGCCAGAAGTGTTCCGAGTCGCCAGGTCGGAATGCACTCTCAGAGTCGATGGCGCCGGCGCAGATGTCGAGTAACTGCGCTGACTTGATCGACCAACCAAGGCGGAGTCCTCTCGTGCGCCAAAATCTCGTCCGCAGTCATCCAGTAGATTCCCTCGACCTCGCCAGCATCGGCGATCCGTAACTCCCCCGCTTCGTAGTTCCCAAGAAATAGCACGTCTACGACCGGTGTCCCATCCGCCAGATTGAAGGCCGTGCTCCGCACGTACTGGATCCCCTCCGAAATCGAAATACCCGTTTCCTCGAACACCTCACGACGGACAGTGGATTCGAGTACACCTTCAGGCTCATCCCCCGCTTCCACTTTGCCGCCGGGAAACCCCAGTACTCCGGAGGCGTGCGTTACGGCCGCGCCCCTGGTAGTCATCAGGAACTTGTCGTCGCGAAGAACAGCACACTGCGTATTCACTACGAACCTGAGAGGAACACCTGCGGTCGTCATCGGACGCAGGCAATTCGCCTGTGCATGTCGCGGCACTTACTTTGGCCGGACACTGCGCGGTGCGCTCTGACTCCGGTCAACCTACTCCTCCGGCCGCGCTTCTCGCCGGACTCGCGGCCACTTGGCCGCTGCCCGTCCGGCCCGGAATCCAGCGTAGCGCTACCAGCACGGCGACCTGCGCCACCGCCATCAGCATGAACGCCACATTGAGACCGGCGGCGTCGCCCACGAAGCCCGTCAGCGGGTTGCCGATTACCGGAGCGCCGAATGCCACGCTGAGCACGATGCCGGTCACGACGCCCATACGATTGGGAGCCATCCGCTGCATCAGCAGAACCGTCGGGGTAAAGCCCGCCCCGATCAGCGCTCCCACGGCAGCTGCCGTCACGTAGGAGGTCGGCCCGATGGGCAGCAGCGCAAACGCCGCGATGAATGGAATGAGCAGTGCCGATGAGACGCCTATCAAGCGCCGCGTGCCCAGGCGCTCGGCCAGAACGCCGCCGCCAAACGCGCCGGCCGCGTGAAAGCCGAAGTAGAGGGACAGCAGGGAACCGTACAAGAGCGGGTCAGGCTCTCCCGGCGACACGAAGAAGGGGATGTAGGTATTGAGGCTCGCGTATGCCCAACCGCGGACAAATGCTATGACCAGGATGGCGGCAAAGACGGCGCGGGTCGCATCTGGCATCGAAAAATTTCCGCGGCTAGCTGCCTGCCGGGTGCTGGAAAACCCGCGCAGCCCGAACGGAAGCAGCGCAGCAATCAGCAGCGCCGGGGCTGCCATCAGGGGCATCCAGTCCAGGCCGCTTGCCGCCAGGACCAGCCCGGCTGCCAGGGGTGCGGCAAAGAACCCCAGGTGTCCGCCCAGGAAGAACGTCGCCACGCTCGGGCCCTTGTTCTGGCGGGCGGCCTCGTTGGCAATGGCGCCACCCTGGGGGTGATACCCGCCAACCGCGACTCCTGTCATCCCAAGCAGGAGCAACAGCACGGCGAACGACGACGCGCCTGGCACGAACGCCATGAGCACCGCCATCACGGCAATCGTCCCGACGGCCAGCCATCGGCGTCCGAACCGATCGCCGAGGTACCCGAATGGCGGTTGCGAGAGCGACGAGGCGAGCGCCCAGACTCCCGTGGCAATACCGATGAGCCCGTAGGAGTCCACGCCCAACTGGAGCGCCAGGAACGGGTACATCATGTTGGGCAGATTCGCCGTGAAGTCCACCGCAAAGTGGCCCAGGGCCACCGTGGCCACCCAACGCCGGCCGGAGTCGAACCAGGAAATCTGTCGGCCTTCTCCCGTAAGCGCAGCGGCGGGCGCGCCCCGGGGCGATGGTACATTCGAGAGCCGTGCGCGCCGTGCCCCGCGGCGCTTTCTCTCCTGAACTCGGAGCCGCTGCCGCATGTCCGCCACTGAGCACAAGTGGGTCTACCTGTTCCGCGAGGGCGCTGAGTCCATGCGCAATCTTCTCGGCGGCAAAGGCGCCGGTTCCGCCGAGATGACCCGGGCCGGCATCCCCGTGCCGCCGGGCTTCACGATCACGACCGAGGCGTGTCTCGCCTACTACGAAGACGGCCGTAAATTTCCGGCCGGCATGCAGCAGCAGATCGATCGCGCGCTGTACGAAGTCGAGATGCAGACCGGCAAGCGCTTTGGCGACCCCACGAATCCGCTCCTGGTATCGGTGCGGTCGGGCGCCCGCGTGTCCATGCCCGGAATGATGGACACCGTGCTGAACCTCGGACTCAACGCCCGGACCCTTGAAGGTCTGACGACTCTCACCGGCGATGCGCGCTTCAGCCGAGACTCGTACCGACGCTTCGTGCAGGGCTTCGGCTCGATCGTCCTGGGTCTCGACAGTCGCGCCTTCGAAGACATCATTCACGAGCACAAGGAGCGCCTCGGGAAGTCCGAAGACCCCGAATTGACCGCGGCCGAGTGGGAGGCGGTCACCGCCGACTTCAAGAACCTCATCTTCGAGGAAACCGGTCAGCGCTTCCCGGAAGACCCGCACGAGCAACTCGAGCGCGCGATACGGGCCGTCTTCGACTCATGGCACGGTCGTCGCGCCGTGGACTACCGCAACTTCCACCGCCTGCCGCACGATTGGGGTACGGCCTGCAACGTGCAGACCATGGTCTTCGGCAACATGGGCGAGCGCTCGGGTACCGGCGTGGCCTTCACCCGAGACCCCAACGACGGCAAGCCCGAGCTCTTCGGCGAGTATTTGCTCAACGCCCAGGGCGAAGACGTGGTGGCCGGCATCCGCACGCCGGAACAGATCAGCACGTTGCGCCAGACGCTGCCCGAGGTCTACGGCGAGTTCCAGGCCTACGCGCATGCCCTCGAGGCCCATTACGCCGAGATGCAGGACCTTGAGTTCACGATTGAGGACGGCAGCCTCTTCATGCTGCAGACGCGCGCTGGTAAGCGCAGCCCGGCGGCCGCCGTACGCATTGCCGTGGACATGGTCCACGAAGGCAAGATCGACCGCGAAACCGCCGTTCGCCGCGTCGAGGCCGAGCAGGTCAGCGCCCTGTTGCACCCGCGCATTGACGCCTCAACACCCGTGGACCCAATTGCCCGCGGTCTCAATGCCTCTCCGGGCGCCGCGACCGGCGAAGTGGCGTTTACCGCCGACGATGCCGCCGCGCTGGCCGAAGAGGGCCGGCCGGTCATCCTGGTGCGGCCCGAAACCTCGCCCGACGACTTTCACGGCATGGCCGCCTCGCAGGCCATACTGACGTCGCGCGGAGGCGCCACCAGCCACGCGGCCATCGTGGCCCGCCAGCTTGGGCTGCCGGCCGTTGTTGGCTGTGAGGTTCTCGAGATTGACATCGAGGCCGGCCGATTTCGGGTCGGTAGCGAGGTCGTGTCGGCCGGCGACGTCCTCACGATCGACGGCACGCTCGGCAACGTGATCCGGGGCGAAGTTCCGCTAATCCCCGGCGAAATGACGCAGGAACTCCACGAGTTGCTCGGTTGGGCCGACGAAATCCGCCGGCTCCAGGTCTGGGGGAATGCCGACACGCCCGAAGAAGCGGAACTCGCCCGTTCCTATGGCGCGCAGGGCATCGGCCTTTGCCGCACCGAGCACATGTTCCGCGAGGGCGATCGCCTGCCCATCGTCCAGGAAATGATTCTGGCCGAGTCCGAGGCTGAGCGCCGCCGTGCGCTTGACCGCCTGCTGCCCATCCAACGCGCAGACTTCATCGGCATCCTGCGGGCGATGCATGGCCTGCCGGTCATCATCCGCCTGCTCGATCCGCCGCTGCACGAATTCCTAAGCGGTGTTGAGGACGAACTGGCCACGCTGGAGCGAGACGGCGCGTCGGAAGCCGAAGTCGCCCTTGCCCACCGTAAGGTGGCGCGCGCCGCCGAGTTGCACGAATTCAACCCCATGCTGGGATTGCGCGGCTGCCGCCTTGGTCTCGTCTATCCCGAGGTCTACGAGATGCAGGTCCAGGCCATCGTGGAGGCCGCGCTGCAACTAAAGGCCGAGGCCGTACACGTGCTGCCGGAAATCATGATTCCGCTCATCGGCCACATTTCCGAACTCACGACCATCGAGTCCCGCCTGCGCGCGACTGCCGAGCACGTGCAGCAACGAGTCGGCGACCGGATCGACTACAAGTTCGGAACCATGCTGGAAGTGCCGAGGGCCTGTCTGACCGCAACCGAGATAGCAGGCGTGGCAGAGTTCTTCAGCTTCGGCACCAATGACCTTACGCAGACCACCTTTGGGATTAGCCGAGACGACGCTGAGGGACGCTTCCTGCTCAAGCACGTGGAAGACGGCATCCTCGTCGACAACCCCTTCGGTGTGCTGGACCGCGACGGCGTTGGCGCCCTGATGCGCACCGCCACCGAGCAGGGCCGCGCCGCCCGCGCTGACATCGAAGTCGGGATCTGCGGCGAGCACGGCGGCGACCCCTCGTCCATCGACTTCTGCGAGTCTCTGGGCCTGGATTACGTCAGCGCCTCTCCGTACCGCGTGCCGGTGGCCCGCATCGCGGCCGCGCACGCCCGCCTGGAGCAGGGCTTCCGCGACCGGTAGCGCGCGCAGAGGTTCTCCGAGCCGCAAAGTGACTGAATTCGTCGTGACGCGGCACCCGGACGCGCAAATGTTTCTCTCGCGAGCGCAGGGGTTCCTCACTGAGCGCGAGGCCGAGAATGTGCTCATGCTCGGAGTGGCGTCCAGTGCGACCGAGGCCGAGCACGCGCTGACCGTGGATCGCGATGGAGTTTGCGTCATGGCGGCGCTGCAGTCCGGGGCGAATCTGATCCTGTCTCGGGGGCAGCCGGGAGCCGTTGAAGCGTTGGTCCAGCAGTTGAGCGCGGCTACTCCCTCACTTCCCGGAGTCACGGGTCCAGCTAGAACTACAGCGAACTTTCTGGATAACTGGCACGCGCGGACGGGTCACGAGACGCGTTTCCAAATGCACTCGCGGGTCCACGAATTGACTGAGCTCATCCCGCCCAGGCAACCGCCTGGTGTATTCAGACGGGCCGCCATGTCCGACGTGGAAGCCCTGGCCAGGTGGGCCGATGCCCTGAACATTGAGCTGCGGTCCGAGGACCCGCCACCTGGCGAAGAGAGCGTGAGAAGGCGCATCGGCCTCGGACGCATGTACGTCTGGGACAACGGCGGACCCGTGTCGATGGCCGCCTGCGATGGGCCAACGCCGCGCGGCATCAGGATCAACTTCGTATACACCCCGCCGGAACATCGAGCCCGCGGCTACGCCTCCGCCTGCGTCGCGGACCTGAGTCAACTGCTGCTCGACGAAGGGCGCAAGTTCTGTGCGCTGTTCACGGACCTGGCGAATCCGGTTTCCAACCGGCTGTACGCGCGGCTGGGCTACCGGCCGATCTGTGACTTCGACGAGTACGTCTTTGTGCCGTAGCGCGCGCTGCTCGGACAACCGCGCGCGCTCGAAACGCGACGCTCACGGCGCCTAACCTGTACGGCGCGGCACGTCGAACGGTGGCTTAAGCTCGGCTTGAGATGGCGACGCCGGTAGAGGAAGTCAAGGCCCGGCTGGACGCGGTCGAGTACATCGGCCGAGACGTTCGGTTGCAGCGCGCCGGCCGTAACTGGAAGGGCCTGTGCCCCTTCCACAGCGAGAAGACTCCGTCCTTCTTCGTCTTTCCCGACCGCGGCAGCTACAAGTGCTTTGGCTGCGGCGAGGGCGGCGATCTGCTCACCTACGTGATGCGCCGTAACCGCATCGAGTTTCCGGACGCTCTGGGCGAACTCGCCCGCGAAGCCGGCATCGAGATCCAGCGTGGACCGGCCGACCCTGAACGGCGCAGCCGACAGACCTCAATGCTCAGCTTGCTGGACGAGGCCCAAAAGTTCCTGCACCGGCAACTCCTGGAGTCGCCGGCCGCCGAGGAAGCCCGTGTTTACGTGCGGACGCGGGGGCTGGCGGACAAGACGATCGCGCAGTTCGGCCTGGGATACGCCGGAGCACACGGATCGCCACTCCTGGCGCATCTCCGCAAACTTGGCTTCAAGGACGACGCCATTGAAGCCGCCGGCCTGGCCCGTTCCGATGAGCGCGGAGTCCGCGACTATCTCTTCGACCGCCTGATCTTCCCCATCTGGAACCGGTCCGGCGACGTCGTGGGCTTCGGGGGGCGCACTCTGCGCGACATCGAGCCGAAGTACCTGAACACCCGCGACTCCGAGGTCTTCACCAAGGGCCACCTCCTCTACGGCTACCACCTGGCCCGCGACGCCATCCGCGAAGAGCGCACCGCGGTCATCGTCGAGGGTTACATGGACGTGATCGCCGCGCACGAAGCCGGCTTCACCAACACCGTGGCCTCCATGGGCACTTCTCTTACGGCCCAGCAGGCGCGCATGCTCACGACTTCCGGCGCGTCGCGGGTGGTCATTGCCCTGGATGCCGACGCCGCCGGCGCGGCGGCTGCCCGCCGCGGGCTGGACGTCGTTCGCGAGGCCGGCGACTACGAGTCCGGAACCACGGTCGACGTCCGTGGTCTTGTCCGGCACGAGGATCGCCTCACCACGGATATCGGGATCGCCGAGCTACCGGTTGGCGACGACCCGGACTCCTTGGTTCGCTCCAAGCCGGAGCGCTGGCGAGATCTCATTGCCAGCCCCACGCCACTGGCCGACTTTGCCTTTCGCTGGGCCGGTGGTCAGCACGATCTTGGCAGTCTGAGCGGTCGGCGTGCGGCAATGCGTGAACTCTTGCCGATCGTTTCCGAGATAGGCGACGCGGTGGTTCGCGCGCACTACTTCGGGCGTCTGTCCGAGTTGAGCGGTGTACCAGTTGACGAACTGCGGCGAATGGCAGCTCGCGACGGCCGGCGCGGCGCACCCCGCGCGGCGGCTCGCAGCACCCGGGATACCGCTGCGGCGGCTCCGATGCTGATGGACCGGCTGGAAGAGGGCCTCTTGCGTTGCGTCGCGAGAGCCAGCGTGCGGGACGCTGAGCTCATCAGTCGACTCGATCCGGCGCTGCTAACGGATCCCGCAGCGCGGCACATCCTGGCGCGAATCGTGGCCCAGGCTCGCGAACACGACGATCTCGACTGGGAACGTATAGGCGCGTCCCTCGACCCTACGTCGCAGCAGCGTCTGACCGCCGTTCTGGAAGGCGCGGCCGAGGCTCCCGGCAGCGACGCATCCCTGGGCGTGGAACTGCAGTTTGCGACGCTCCGCCTGCGCGAGCGACGGCTGAATGCGGAACTTGAGGAGACCCGGCTCGCGGCTGACGGTGACGCCGCCGAGCCCATCGCTGCCCGGCGTCAGGAACTGATCAGCGAGATGGACAGCGTCCATCGTGCCAAGCTGGAACTGATCGGCGCGCGCAGCATGGCCACCGGCTAGCGACACCCTGGCTGCCGTCGGTCTGCCAGAAGTGTCGGCTTGGCGCTATGCCCCGTTCAGCGCCTGGTCCAGGGCGGCGGCCAGGTCCGACTTCGGGCGGAATCCGACTATACGTCCGACTTCCGCACCGTCATTGAACACCAGCAGCGTGGGGATGCCGCGTATGCCAAATTGCCCGGGCGTCATGGGGTTTGCGTCAACGTCCACCTTGGCGAAGGCCACACGACCGTCGTACTCCTCGGCCAGTTCGTCCACGATCGGGGCGATCATCTTGCAGGGACCGCACCACTCGGCCCAGAAGTCCACCAGGACCGGCGTGGAGGCTTCGAGCACCTTGGACTGGAAATCGCTGTCGCCGACCGCTTCGGGCGCTGCCATCGGAACTCCTCGGAGTACTACCAGACGTTCTGATTCGAGCGTAGGCAGGCCGATGCGTGAAGTCAACGGAAGTCCATCCCGATGACTGCCCCACGGTTCTCGGTCGTCATCCTGGCCGGTGGGCAGAGCCGGCGCATGGGGCGCGACAAGCGTGCCTTGCCCTGGGTGCCGATGTCTGGCGGCTTGCCCCAGACGCTCCTCGGGCACGTGGTGGCCACCGTCTCGCGGCTCACAGACGACATCGTGCTGGTGGCCAACGACGACCCGGGGGTAACGGGCGCGCGGGTCGTTGGCGACCTGTACCCGCGCTCCGGGAGTCTGGGCGGCATCTATAGCGGACTTGCCGCCGCAGCCCATGACCTCGCCTTCGTCGCGGCGGCCGACATGCCGTTTCTCAACCCGATGCTCATTCTCGATCTTGCGCGGCGGGCATCTCGAGTGGACGGGGTGGTACCCGTGATCGGCGGCCGGCCCGAGCCGCTGCACACGGTCTACCGAAAGACCGTTTTGGCGCCAGCCCGCCGGCAAATCGAGCGCCGCGAACTGAAGATTGCGCTCGTATTTGACGCCGTGTCGACCGTCAGAGTTCCCGATGCTGACTTGCGTAGGTCCGATCCGGACCTTCGGTCGTTCTGGAATCTCAATACGCCGGAGGAATACCAGCGCGCGTTGGTCTTAGCCGAAGACCACGGAGCTGGGGGCGCCTAAACTGGCGGCACTAGATCTACGGGCCGACGACCGATCGACCTCGACCTAACGACGTTTCGACTTCGCATCCACGACGCCGCTGCTCGTCCGCTCCGCGTCAACCGCGATGAGTCCGGATCGCTCGTCGAAATCCTGCGCACGGACTGGCCGGATGTATACGAGCACGAAGAGCGACCGTTCGCGCAGACCTACTTCTCCACCACACCTGCGTGGCTGGCCCGCGACGAGGACGAATGGCACGTGCACCGGCACCAGGAAGACCGGTTCGTGGTGGCTGCCGGTGACATCATCCTGGCTCTTTGGGACGGTCGCGACGAGTCGCCGACCGCCCGCACGTTGGATCTCCTGCCGATGGGCCAATCCCAGCCAGACGACGCCCAGTACACAGTGCTGATTCCAAGGCTGGTCCACCACGGCTTCATGGTGGCGGGCGAGCGGCCAGCGATCCTCTTAAATTCGCCGACCCGGCTATACAACCCGAGCGACGAAGGCCGCGACCCGTTCAGCGAGGTGGGGGCGACCTTCGACAGCGGCCAGCCGTTCAGCTGGGCGGCCGTCCGCGAAATCCTGCGCGGCTAGGGGTAAATCCCTCGAAGCTGGGTGGCCTCGGCCACTCGTCCAACCGCAATCTGGTAGGCCGCCTCGCGCAGGTTGACGCCGCGGTCCTGCGCCAGATCCCAGACCTCTTGCGCGGCGCGCCCCATGTGGTCGGCGAGCAGCCTGTTGATCTCGTCGCGGCTCCAGAAGAAGTGCTGCATGCCCTGCACCCACTCGTAATAGGACACCGTCACGCCCCCGGCATTGGCCAGGATGTCGGGAACGACGACTACGCCGCGATCGTTCAGCAGGGCGTCGGCCTCCGGCGTGACCGGACCGTTGGCGCCCTCGACGATCAGGCTGGCCCGTACGTCTGCGGCGTTGCCCGCGTGAATCTGGCCTTCGATGGCGGCCGGCGCCAGCACGTCGAGGTCTAGCGCCAGTAGCTCGGCGTTGGAGATGTGCTCGGCTTCGCAGTAGTCGGCCAGCCAGCCGCCATCCGCAACGTGCGTGTACACGCGCGAGGCATCGAGCCCGGTCGGGTTGTAGACGCCGCCGCTGCTGTCGCTGATCGCGATGACCGTGAATCCCGCCTCGCTGAAGAGTTGCAAGGCATTCAGGCCGACGTTGCCGGCGCCCTGGATAGCGACGGTTCCTGCTGCCGGGCGCCCCAGTCGTTCAAGCATGGCCTGCGTCGCCACCAGCATTCCCTTTGACGTGGCCCGTTCGCGGCCTTCCGAGCCGCCGATGGCTACCGGCTTGCCCGTGACCACCGCGGGAACCGAGTAGCCCACGTGCATGGAGTATGTGTCCATGATCCAGGCCATCACCTGCATGTTGGTGCCCATGTCGGGGGCCGGAATGTCGCTGTCGGGCCCCATCAGCGGAATGATCTCCGTGGCGTAGCGGCGGGTGAGGTTTTCGAGTTCGTGGCGGCTCAGCGAGCGCGGATCGACGGTTACGCCGCCCTTGGCGCCGCCGTACGGCAGGTTCATCACCGCGCATTTCCACGTCATCCACATCGCCAGGGCGCGCACCTCGTCCAGGTCGGCGCTGGGGTGGTAGCGGATACCTCCCTTGGCCGGGCCGCGAGTGACGTTGTGCTGGACGCGGTATCCGGTGAAGCAGGTGATTGAGCCGTCGTCCATTTCGACCGGGAAGTTGACCGTGAGTTCGCGCTTGGGACAGCGCAAGACCTCGCGCAGATTCGGATCCAGATTGATCTGGTCAGCGGCTTGATCGAACTGCGCCAAGGCGGCGGCGTACGGTCCTTCCTTCGGCGTTGCTCCGGTGCTCATCTGGAGTTCTCTGCGGGAGGGGACATGTCGAACATCTGACTCGTCTGCTACTCGTTCATCTTAATTCGCTGGCCAGGGATCCGGCGACGTTCGTAATCGCTGCGCGTGCGTTTCGTTTCGGACCCGCGCGTCGCGCTAGGGCTTGTTCCAGCGCATGACCGTGAATTCGGGGATGCGGTACCAGTCTTCGAATCGGGGGCTGGCACGGAGGGTGTCGTTGGGTGGGACGGGTTCGAGGAAGCGGCGGAGGATGAGGTTGGCGGAGAGGTAGGCCTGCATGTAGGCGCTGAGCGGGCGGTGCCAGTTGACGACCTGGTGGCCGCGCCAGCTAAGGGTGATGGGTCGCTCGTCGACGTACTGGTCGACTGGTCGGAATAGGCGACGGCCGTCGGGCGAGCGCTCCCAACCCGGGGAGGCGGTGATGAAGCCGAGGTTGGCGGCGACGAGGTTTCCACCGGGCTTGAGGACGCGGGCGGCTTCGGCTATGGCGGATCTGAAGTCGGGCACATCCACCCAGACGACGTAGCTGACGACGGTGTCAAAGGTGGATGAGGCGATGGGTAGCACGGTGGCCGGGGACCGGACGAAGGCGCCCTGGCCGGCGGAGCGGTGGATGGCTGCCTCGACCATCGGCCAGTAGAGGTCGAGGGCGATGGTGCGGGCGCCGCGTGCAGCGAGCATGCGACTGAAGCGGCCTTCGCCGGCACCAATGTCGAGGACGAGCTGGCCGTCTACGTTCCCGCATTCCTCCAGCATGACGTCGTCGAGGAGCATGGTCCGGCTGGAGTCACCTTCGTCGACGAAGCGGATGTATTCGGAGGCGAAGGCTTGCCAACCGCTGGGGTCGTTTTCGTCAGGCATAGTCCACGGGATCGTCAAAGGGATGGGCATTGTGCATGAGTCGCAGCGGCTGTTGGATATCTTCGGCAGCACGAACGACGTTGCGCGGATGCAACGTCGCTCGCCGCGTCGCGGTTTCGCTGTGGAAGGCCTAGGCTCGGGGTGTCCTGACGGGCCAGTGGTTGAGGACTGAGTCGGATGCCTGCGTTTCCTGTTGTCGATGCCGCTGGGTCGCCGTATGAGGTTGGGCGGGTGCATGGGGCGGCGGTGGCCGGGATGGTTCGGGCGGAGGTGGAGGCTCGGCTTGGCGGGATGGATCGGCACGTGGCGTTCCGGCATGTGGCCGGAGTTGAAGCCTTTGTGAAGCGCTGGGCGCCGCATTTGCTGGATGAGGTGCGAGGGATTGCGGATGGAGCGGGTATCGATCTCCGGGCGGCCCTTTGGTTGCAGTGGGGGATGGCGGCGCCGGAGGCATGCACGGCGTTTGCGGTGGGGCCGGACTATACGGGCGACGGGTCGACTTATGCGGGGCAAACGAAGGACACAGGACTGGGGGCGAACGAGCGGTCGATCGTGTTGAAGGTTCGGCCTGACGGTCGACCGGCGATTCTGAGTTTCAGCTACGCGGGTCACCTGGCGCAGATTGGCATCAGCTCCACCGGCGTGTCGCTGTGGGGGATGTCGCTCTATATCGACAGACCCGGCGGAGGCGACGGCCCGTTGCTCAAACGGATGCTGCTGGAATGCGACAGCGTAGCCGCGATGCGCGAACTGGCCGGGGCTCTAGCGGACGACAACAGCGGCGCGTTCGGGTTTAGCGACGCGGACGGGAATGTGGGGGTGCTGGAACGGCTGCCGGGGCGGCAGGTCTGGCTGGACGGCGGGCGCGACTCGTTTGTGCACGATAATAT
>JAPPFO010000014.1 GCA_028875175.1 Chloroflexota bacterium
AACGCGTTAGGAGATATGCCGCCCAATGATGTTCGTGTGTTATTCTACGTTCGAGAACACGTAGAGACGGGCTCGGGCGCAGGCTTTGGCGAAAAGCTCGGCCGAACGGTTGACGCCGCCCGTCAGGGCCGGGCCGCCAATCATCCAGGAGAGGGCGTTTTCGGTCATCGCAGTGTCACCGCCCGGCGGCCACGTCGCGTGGCGGCCTCGGGCAACCAGTTGTCCTCAAGGCTCGTTATCGTTCCGTCCATTATCACCAGCCAGACACTCTCCTACCTATCGCAATCGGTCTATCAGCAAGCGGGCTGCGTGCTCCGGTGTCTCACCGATCAGGACGCCTGCCGCCCGCAGCGCGGATTCCTTCGCCGTTGCACCGCCGGACGTGCCTGACACGATGGCGCCCGCGTGCCCCATCCGGCGTTCGGGGGGCGCGGTCTTCCCGGCGATGAACGATGTGACGGGCTTCGTCATTCGCTCTTGAATATACGTGGCCGCCCGTTCTTCGTCGTCACCGCCGATCTCGCCTAACAAGACTACTCCATGCGTGGCCGGGTCTGCTTCAAACATCGCCAGTACATCGGTGAAGCGCGTGCCAATGATGGGGTCGCCGCCGATTCCAACCGTCGTGGTCTGCCCGGCGCCCAGATCCGTAAGGTGCTGGACCACTTCGTAGGTCAACGTGCCACTGCGGCTCACGACGCCCACGTGTCCCGGCGCGTGCACGGCCCAGGGCATGACTCCGACCTTCACGCCCTCGCCCGGCGTGGTGACTCCGGGACAGTTCGGCCCGATCAGATGCGAACCGGCGGCACGCACACGCGGCATCACGCGAAGCATGTCCAGGACCGGAATCCCCTCGGTCAGACAGACAATGACGTCCAGACCGGCGGCGGCATCCTCCAGGATGGCGTCGGCGGCGAATGCGGCCGGGACAAAGATGCAGGCGGCATTTGCGTCTGTTTCATGTGTCGCGTCGGCAACCGTGTTGAAGACGGGAACGTCCTCCAGGCCCTCAACCGTAGCGCCGGCGCGGCCCGGCGTGACCCCGGCGACGACCTGCGTCCCGGCCTCGCGCATCAGGCGGGTGTGAAACGATCCCTGGCTTCCGGTCATTCCCTGGACGACGAGCCGGGTGGTTGCGTCAAGCAGAACGCTCATCGCGTCGCCTCCACTACCTGGGCGGCGGCCGAGTCCATCGAGCGTTCCGCGCCGATGCCGGCGCTTTCCAGCAGTTCCAAAGCCTCGGCCTCGCGAGTGCCGGCGACTCGAACCACCAGCGGAATGTCCTGCGTCAGGCGAGCGCGGGCCGCAATCACACCCGCGGCCACGTCGTCGGCCCGTGTGATGCCGGCAAAGATGTTCACCAGGACCGCGCGCACGTTGGAATCTTCGAGAATGATCTCAAAGGCCGTCGTGATCTTCTCTACCCCGGCGCCGCCACCGACGTCCAAAAAGTTGGCGGGTTCGCCCCCGTAGTGCTTGATCACATCCATCGTGGCCATGGCGAGCCCGGCGCCGTTGACCATGCAGCCAATCGTGCCGTCGAGCTTGATGTAGCTCAGCCCGGCGTCGCGCGCGCGTCGCTCGGCCTCGCTCTCCTCGTGAGGGTCGCGTAGCCGTTCAACGTCGGGCTGTCGGGCCAGCGCGTTGTCGTCGATGTTCAGCTTGGCGTCAATGGCCTGCAGGTTGCCGTCGGCGTCCACGACCAGTGGATTGACCTCGGCAAGGGACGCATCGACTTCGATAAAGGCCTGCACGAGCCCCTGCGCTATTCGCACAAACTGGCGGACCTGCGCGCCGCTCAGTCCGAGCGCGAAGCCGAGTTGACGGGCCTCCCAGTCGGGCAGGCCAACTAGCGGATCGACGTTCACGCGGCGGATCGCCGACGGGTTCGTCGCCGCCACCTCTTCGATGTCGACGCCGCCCTCGGCGCTGGCCATCAGGACCAGCGATTGGGCCGTCCGGTCGATCACCACGCCCAAATACAACTCGCGAGCAATGTCGACCGCGGGAGCGACCAGCACCTTCCGTACGTGCTCACCGCCGATGACCAGGCCCAGGATGCGGTCGGCTTCCGACGCGGCTTCGGCGGGCGAACCCGCCAGACTCACGCCGCCGGCCTTTCCACGTCCGCCGGCCAGGACCTGGGCCTTGACGACGACGCGGCCAGCCAGAGCACTGGCCGCCTCGGCGGCTTCCTCGGCGGAAGCCGCCAGCCGCGACTCCGGCACCGGCAGTCCGTGCAGCTGGAAGATCGCACGGGCGTCGTGCTCGTGGACCTTCATGCGTCGTCCAGTGACGTTAAGGCGAGACGTTGCACTCTCACCGGCTCAGTCCGACTCATAGACCCAACGGTCGAGTTGCCGGTCATAGTCCAGGACTTCGTCCGCATCGAACCAGTGGGCGATCTCGCGCGCCGCGGTTTCCGGCGAGTCTGAGGCGTGCACCAGGTTGCGAAGACCGGCCAGCGCCAGGTCGCCCCTGATCGTGCCGGCGGCGGCCTCGTGCGGTCGCGTGGCGCCTACCATCGCGCGCACCACGGAGATTGCCTCCGGGCCTTCCAGGACGACGGCCACGACCGGTCCGCTCTGCAGATGGGCAACCAGGCCATCGAAGAAGAACTTCCCCTCGTGCTCCGCATAGTGCTGGCTCGCCTGCTCACGGCTTGCGGCCACCAGCTTCAGGCCAATGAACCGCAGCCCGCGCCGTTCGAATCGCTCAAGAATCTGCATCGCAATCGCGCGCTGCAGGGCATCCGGCTTCAGCAGGACTAACGTCCGTTCCATTCGGCTTCCTTCCCGTGGACGCCCATCGTCAGGCGCCAGTTGCATCGTTCGCCGCGAGCAGATTGGTCAGCCCGTCGCGAACGCCGTCCACATCCATTTCCAGACCACCGACGACGACCGCTTGCCATTGGCCCGATCGCAGTGCCAGGCACTGGGTGTCGTCGGTCACGAACCAGATCTCGGCGATTTGGCCGAGCCCCATCGTTTCAACGGCTTGCTCCATCGTGGCGATGCTGGCGGAGAGCAACCCGGGGCCGACTGGCCCGCCGCGTCCGCCGAGATCGCCCGTTGGAGCCTCGCCAGCCTTCCATACTGCGGTTCCTGTAACGCCCGGCAACCGCTGGATATCCTCGTGCAGGTCTGAGGCGCGCATCATCCTTCCGATCCGCCGGCGACATTCGCGGCCCGCAAATACGCATCCGCGGCGGCCTGCGGACGGTCGGTTTGCATGTAATGGTCACCCAGGAGTTTCCAGGCCGGGCCCCGCAGTTCGCGATGCGCCACGGCTTCCAGCAGCAAGCCGTCAACACGCGATACGTCGGGGTCATTTGCCGTGACGATGTCGGTCAACACGCGCTCGGCTTCCGTCCATTCCGAGTGCTCAATCAAGTGACGCGCCCAGTCAAACGTTGAGAATGCCGCACCCGCCGCCGGCTCGTCCGTGGGCGCGACTGGCTCGCCTTCGCCAGCGGAAGCCATGGGAATCACCTCGGCCGTAGGCGGCTCTGCTGCGCTCCGCGAGTCGGAATCCCTGGCAACCTCATCCAGACTCAACGGCTCGGGCGACTCAACGGCTTCCTCGCTCGAGCGCGGAACGCTGCCGGCCGAGTCCGCCTGAACCTCGGGTCCTGGGAGTTCCTCCGCCGGTTGCGACGGTTGGACCTGAGGAGGAGTTTCACCAAGCGTCTCGGTCGGGCTTTCCCGACCATCCTCCTGGTCTTCCGCCGGTGTGGGATCCGTATCCGGTGAAGCAGCCGCATGAACTCCGTCATCCGTGGATGTCTCCGCGGCCGCCTCGACGTTCCCATTGGATTGACTCAGTAGCTCCGGCGGCAAGGTGATTTCAACCAGGTTCGGCAGCACCAGGCGATGGACCTCGAGGGTGCCCAGCAGTTCCCGTGCTTCTCGAAACTCAGGGTCGATGCGCCCGATTCGATCCAGGAGCTCCTGGCCCTCGGCCGTACGCCCTCGCTCGGACAGGATGTGGGCGCGCATCACGGCGGCGCGGACGCACTCCTCGGCTTGATCGGCGACGACGCGGCACTCGGCTTCGCAGGCGGAAAGTCGCCCCAGCCGCCACAGCGCCTCGGCCAGCGTCAGCCGGACGTCCACGCGCTCCGGGCTTTCATTCACAGCCGCTCGGGCGTGGCGCTCCGCCAGGTCCGGCCAGCCACAGTTCAGATGCACGCGCGCCAGCACCGCAGCGCTGGTGTCCAACGAATCGGCCTCGACATTCAGGACCTCAAGGGCAGACTCGAGCACATCGGGGCTGCTGGGGATGAGTTCCACCGCCTGTCGTGCGGCCACGCGGGCGCGGTCCGTGTCGCCCCGCCGCTGAAACAGACGGGCCTGCACGGCACGCGCCTCGGCGTTTGCCGGTTCGGCGGAGGTGACGCCGCGCAGGTCGTCCAGCGCGGCATCGATATCGTTCGCCTGCTCAGCCAGCAGCGCGCGCACCAGCCGCGCGGGAGGGTAGCTGGCGAATTCGACGAGCAGCCGTTCGGCGATCGAACGGGCCAACGTCGCGTCGCCGTCAGCCAGCGCCTGACGCGCCAGATGCGCGGCCTCGCTCGGTCGCATCTCAGGCGGCGCCTTGCAGTGTCAATTCGGTGGGAATCCGGACGTTGTCGCCCAGTGGTCCGGCTACAGCGATCAGCGGCCACGTCCGGCCCAGGCAGGCTCGGGCGGCCGTGTTGACGTCGCGGCGAGTCACAGCGCGCACGCGCTGGATGAGCGCATCCGGCGTCAGCGCGATCGGCTCCAGCGCTTCCTCGCGGGCATACCACGCGGCCACAACCGCGGAGTCCTCCAAGGATCGAACCATACCGCCGACCGTGTAGGCGCGGGCACGTTCAAATTCGTGCTCGGAAACGCCACGGGCGGCGACATCGCACAGTTCGCCCAATACGATCTCGATGGCTCTCGACAGCTGATCGGGATCCGTTGCGCCGTCAATCGCCAGCACGCCCCGGTCGCCGCAATGGCCGACATCCGCGCCAATGTCGTATGCCAGACCGTGCCGTTCGCGTAACTCGAGCACCAGCCGGGCGCCAAACCCGGCGCCCAGCACCGCGCCCAACAGCTCCACAGCATGGCGGTCAGGACTGTTCCGGCCCGGGGTGAACCCGGCGATGGAAAAGTACGCCTGCTCGGCCTCACGCCGAATAACGCGCACCCTAGCCGTCTCCTGGCCGTTGGCATGGATTTCGGGATAGACCTCGCGGGAGCCGGCGGGCGCCCCGCCAAAGGCATCAGCCAGCAAGTCCAACGCCGCCGCCGGATCCAGCGCTCCCGCCACGCTCACGATGGTGTTGCGACCGGCAAACATCTCGCCGGCACGCCGGAGCAGGGCATCGCGCGTCAACGAGCGAACGGTCGTCGTCGTGCCGGCGATTTCGCGGCCAAAGGGATGATTCGGCCAAAGGCGAGCCAGCACGGAACGGCGTGCGGCCTCGTCCGGCAGGTCGTCCAGCATCCCCAGCTCGTCCAGAATGACCGTGCGCTCTTTCTCAATCTCATCTGGCTCCATGGCCGGCTCACGCACCATTCGCGTCACGATCTGGAGCGCGTCGGTCCATGCCTCGGCGGGAACCTTGGTACCGACGGTGGTCAATTCCGGCTCGGTCGCCGCATAGATCTGCCCGCCCAGCCGTTCGATTGCGCTGGCGAACGCGCCGGGCTCGTGTGAGCCGTGACGAAACAGCATGTGCTCAACAAAGTGGGTGATCCCACTCATTTCCGCAGTCTCGCTGCCTGATCCGGCACGTGAGGCGACGTAGAGGCTGACTGCCGCGGTATGCGGCACAGGCGTTGCGATGAGATGAACGCCGTTCGGCAGCGTGCGCTGCACGGCCGTCAACGCCCCAGGCATGAAGCCGGCGCCGAGCCGGGCGTCCGCGCCGCTACGACGCCTGACGCGACCGTCGGCGAACAGGTGCGTTGTCGGCTTCGCGCTCGGCCTTGCGACGCAGGCGGCCCCGCTTCTTGGTACGACGGTGCTTGCGCCAAGCCACACGCTTACGCTTGTTCAAGGTGAGCGAATGCCCAATTCCAGATGACTAAATGTCTCGCCAGATGATAGCAAGCACTCCCGAACGCTCTGCTACGCTGCCGCCCCGAAGGAGGAAAGTCGCCGATGAAGCTCTCCGCCCAAGTCCGACTGGCGCCTGGCAACTCGGTCGCGGAGCGCATCGCTTGCCTGGCCGAGGCGGGCTACGAAGCCGTCGAAGTTCACAGCGACGCGGCCGATCACCTCGACGAGTACCGAAGTGCGCTATCGGCGGCCGGCATCCCGGCCATGAGCATGTGTCCGGCCGGTCGCAGCCTGGACCTTGTGGCGGACGAGTACTCGCAGCGTCGGCGTATCGACCAGACGCGGCGCGCCCTCGACGCCTGCAACGACCTGGGTGTCACGGCGTTGATCTCGGTGCCGGTGCGCGGTTCGCTGCCGGCCGATACCGTCGCCCAGGACCAGGCGGATAGCTACGTCCGAGCCCTGGAGCAACTGGCGCCCCACGCGGAAGCCGCTGGCGTGACCATCACGATCGAACCGCTCAATCGTTACGAAATGCACCTGATCAACACCGTGGCCGACGGCATCGCAATCGCCGAGCGCGTAGGCAGCCCCAGCGTGAAAGTCCTGGCGGACGTGTTTCATATGAACATCGAGGAAGACAACGTACCCGCGAGCATTCGAGCGGCCGGTGACTGGATTGGGCACGTCCACTTCGCCGACAGCCAGCGCGCGCATCCCGGTACGGGTTCACTGGACTTCGCCGCAATCTACGCCGCGCTGCGGGACATCGGGTATGCAGGCTCCACCGCCCTGGAGTGCCGCATGCGCGGCGATCCGGCCGAGGCCTTGCGGCAGTGTGCCGTGCACCTTCGCGCAGCACGCGGCTGATTGATGGGGGCCTCCGGCCCGACGATTAGTTCCCGGCGCGCCGCTGAAGTCCTGCAACGTGCGGCCGCCAAGCGGGCCATCGTGCTTGGCGACATGGTCGCCGACGAGCACGTCATCGGCTCGGCTACCCGCCTGTCTCGCGAAGCCCCTCTGCCTGTCATCGAGGAGCACCAACGCATCCTGGTTCCCGGCGCGGGCGCCAACGTGGCGACGAATCTTCGCGGCCTGGGGTGTGACGTCGCCGTGGCCGGCGTAGTCGGCGCCGACGCCATGGCCGACCGTCTGAGCGAGCAGCTCGAACAGCGAGGGATAGCCACCGACGGCCTCATCCGCGACGCGGACCGGACCACCGCCGTCAAGCTGCGCGTCTGGGCCGGTGGCGACCGACAGCGACCCCAAAGCATGATCGCGCGAGTGGACTCGGTGGACCGCTCTCCGGTCAAGCCGGCAACCGTCGACGCCATGGCTTCATTCCTGGATTCGGCGATTCCGTCCGCCGATGCCCTGGTCATATCGGACTACGAAGCCGGGGTGGTCAGCTCGTCGATTCTTCGGTCCGCGTTGCCCGCCGCCCGGGATGCCGGCCTGGTGGTAACCGCGGATGCACACGGCCAGCTAGCCAGATTCAAGGACGCCACCCTCCTCACGCCCAATCAGCCCGAGGCCGAAGCCGAACTCGGCCGCCAAATCACGTCCACGTCCGAGGCGCAGGCCGCTGCCGGCGAGCTTCGGCAGGCAATTGGAGTCGAAGCGGTGCTCGTCACCCTGGGGGCGGCGGGAATGGTGCTGGATGCGGGAGACCAGGGGCGCGCGCTCTTTCCTGCTGCCGTCGCTGGCCGAGTCGTGGACCCGAGCGGCGCGGGGGACACAGTGGCGGCGGCTATGACTGCCGCATTCCTGGGCGGCGCGACGCCGCACGAGGCCGCCGCGCTCGCGGCCCTGGCGGCGCGCATCGTCGTGCGACAGCTCGGCGTCGTTGTCGTGTCAGCCGAACAGATCGTCAGCGAGGCCGGTGACGGCGACGCCTGAGGCCGACCTTGTGATGCCCGGCGATCTGTCCGACTGGGCCTCGCGCCAGCGCGCCGCCGGCCGGCGGCTGGTGCTGACCAACGGCTGCTTCGACCTGATTCATCCGGGTCACATCGCCCTGCTGCGAGGCGCCGCCGCATTTGGTGATCGGCTGGTGGTCGGGGTCAACAGCGACGCCGGGGTTCGCAAGCTCAAGGGCCCCGACCGGCCCCTCATGCCGCTGGCCGACCGGCTGGCGGTCCTGCGCGCGGTGCGTTGGGTAGCTGCCGTCACCTCATTTGACGAAGAGACTGCCGATCAGCTCATTGAGCGGCTGCGACCTTCGTATTATGTCAAGGGCGCGGACTACGATCCGGCGGCGGGAGGTCGGACGCTTCCTGAGACTGCCACCCTCCAGCGACTCGGAATCCCGGCCGTATTCGTGCCCCTCGCGCCGGGTCATGCCTCCAGCGAACTAATCTCCAGAACCCACAGCACCACGTGAACGCGGCCACCACCCGGCGCGTGGCCGTGGCCGCCGCGCTGGTCGCGGCGGGCAACATCCTCAGCGGACTATTGGGCTTTGTCCGCGAGCCGGTCATCGCTGCGCTATTCGGCGCTTCCGGGGCAACCGACGCGTTCGAGGTTGCGACGCGTATGCCGCAGCTGGTCCATGAGCTGGTGATCGGCGGCGCGGTGTCCGGTGTGCTGATCCCGCTCTTCAGCGAGCTGGCCGACGACGACCGCCGGCTGGCACGGACCTTCTCGTCCCTCATCACCTCGGTCGGCGTGGCGTTGATTGGCGTGACGGTGGTTCTCGTGGCGCTGGCCGAGCCGTTGGTGGCCGCCGCCGCTCCGGGACTTTCCGCCGAGACTCGCGACCTGGCGGTCGTCATGACGCGCATCACGCTTCCGGCGGTGCTGTTTCTGGGACTATCCGCGGTTACGGCCGCGCGGCTCTACGCCCGCGATCGCTTTGCCGCGCCCTCGTTTGCGCCGGCCACGCTGAACGGCACGCTGATCGTGCTGGCCCTGGCGCTCACGCCGGTCGTTGGTCCCGTCGGTGTCGCCATCGGCTACCTGGCGGGCGCTGGGGCCCACCTGCTGGTCCAGCTTCCGGCCCTGGTTCGGGACGGCGTGCGAGTTACAGCGCCGGCGTGGCGAGGGAACCCCGATACGGCCCGCGCCCTGCGTCTCTATCTCCCGATCGCTGCCGGCTTTGTGGTGGCGCAGGCGCTTGTGATCGTGGATACCAATCTCGCCTCGCGTACCGGCGAAGGCAGCCTGGCGATCATGCGCTTCGCCACCCGTCTGCAGCAGTTCCCGCTGGGGCTGATCGGTTCCGCGATTGCCCTGGCATTCCTGCCCGTGCTCGCGCGCAGCGCCCCCGAGAAAGCGCGCGACCTGGCCAACGCAGTCGAGTTCAAGTCCGCGCTCGTGGCCGCCGCGCGCAGTGCCTTCGTTCTCATGGTTCCCGTCACCGTCATCCTTACCGCCTTGAGCGTGCCCGTGATTCGCGTGGTCTACGAGCGCGGCGCCTTCGACGCTGCGGCCACCGACCTCACCGGCCTGGCCCTGCTGATCTACGCGGTCCAGCTTCCGATCACCGTGCTCGATCAGATCTTCATTGCGGCCTTCTACGCCACCCGCAACACGCTGACACCGGTGCTGGTCGGTGTCGGCGGCGGGCTGGCCTACCTGGTGGTGGCGTTGGCCCTGATCGAGCCGTTCGGCGTCTTCGGCCTGGTTGCCGCCAATTCGGTGCAAAACAGCCTGCATGGAGTGGTCCTGGGTTGGTTGCTCTGGCGTCGCGTCGGAGGCTTCGGCGATCCGGGACTCTGGTCATTCGGCGTCCGAGTGGTTGCGGCCGGCGTATGCGCGGCGGTAGCCGGTCTCCTCCTGCGCGAGTGGTCGGTAGAAGCGCTGGCCCCGGATGGCGCGGCTGGCTGGCGTGTATTGCTGGTGAGCGGAACCGGGATCCTGGCGGTATTTGCCGCGATGCTGTTGCTCCTGCGCGTTCCCGAGCTGCCAATGCTGGCGCGCCTGGTTCGCGACCGGATCGCGAGGCGCGGAATAACCGTTTCGGGAAGCAACGAGTAGTCGGCTACGATCAGCGCTCGCACCCTTCCTGCGGGAGTTCTCGTATGGCCGTCATGACCGGCTCCGACGCCGTCGTCCAGAGTTTGATCGCCGAGGGCATCGACCTCGTGTTCGGGATTCCCGGGTATCACAGCGAACACCTCTACGGCCGGCTGATGCGGCAGGACAAGGTTCGCCACGTGCTGGTGCGGCACGAACAGGGCGCCGGCTACATGGCCATCGGAGCGGCCCGCGTCACCGGCAAGCCCGCCACGATTCTGAGTACGGCCGGTCCCGGAGCCCTCAATGTCGCCACCCCCATGGGCGAGGCCTACGGCGACGGTATCCCGCTGCTGAACATCATGGCCGAGGACATGTCCGCCTACCTCTACCAGGACAGGGGCATCGTCCACGAGAGCAAGGACCAGTTCGGGGTGTTCAGCCGCCTGAGCCAGTGGAGCCGGCAGGCCATGTCGCCGGGTGAAATCCCTGGCGCCATCCACGAGGGCCTGCGTCGCATGCAGGTCAACCGCCCGCGGCCGGTCGTCGTCGAAATCCCGGTTGACGTCTTCCAGGGCGAAGGCGAAGTAGAGCTGCTCCACGAAGAGACCCATCGGCCGCCACAGGGAGACTCCACCGACCTGGAGCGCATGGCGTCGATCCTCGGCGCGGCCGAGCGCCCGCTCATCTGGGCCGGCGGCGGCGTGATGATGTCCGGCGCCTGGGACGAGCTGCGCACCCTCGCCGAGTCCCTGGACATCCCCGTCATGCTGACAACCACCAGCAAGGGCGCCATGCCCGAGGATCACCCGCTCGTCGTCGGCAACCTGAACCAGCACGGCCCCATCCGCCGCTTCATGCAGCAGGCGGACGTCATGCTGGCCGTGGGCGCTCGCTTCTCGTACCTCTCCAGCGGTCGCTGGACAGTGCCCGTACCCAAGCGCCTGCTGCACATCGACATCGACCCCACCCAGCCCGGCAAGAACTTTCCTGCTGAAATCGGCGTGCACGCGGACGCCAGGGCCGGCTTGGCGGCACTGGTGGAAGCGACGGCCGATGCGCCAGAGGTGGACCGCGACGAGTGGGTCGACGCCGGGCGGGCGGCGCGCGACGAAGTTCGCGCCGAATTGGCGCAACGGGCGCCCCTCGAGTGGGGTCTCATGAAAGCGATTCGAAGCGCCCTCCCTCGCAACACCATCGTGGCCAGTGACCCGCACCTGCTGGGCTACTGGAGCCGCGAACACCTGCCCTTCTACGAGCCGCGGACCTGGCTCTACGGCCTGGCGTTTGGGACGTTGGGCTACTCCTATCCCGTGGCGCTAGGCGCCAAGATCGTGGCTCCGGACAAACCCGTCATCTCGTTGACCGGCGACGGCGGCTTCCTCTTCACGGCCCAGGAGATGGCCACCGCTGTACAGCAGGGCCTGAACGTCCCCGTTGTGATCATCAACGACGACGCCTACGGCGCGATCAAGGAGGACTTCCTGCGCGACTACGACAACGACTACGAGGTCAACCTCAGGAACCCGGACTTCGTGAAGTTCGCCGAGTCCTTCGGCGCCGTCGGCATGCGAGCCACCCCCGAAACGCTGGAGGCCACGCTGCGGGATGCGCTGGAACTCGATCGCCCCTCGCTCATTGACGTGCCGGTGAAGTGCCGGCGGCCACTGCAGGTGCAATAGCCGTTCCGGCGCCGGCCAGTTCCGGCCACGGCCCGGATTCGGCCAGCGGGCTCTCTGCGTTATGCTCGTCCCTGATTAGGGCATCAGAGAGCCGGGATCATGCTCAACCATGCTCCTCGAGTCCTAGGCCGACGCGCGGTTATCGGCGCGCTCATTGTTGGCCCGGCCCTGCTCGGGCTGAGCGCCTGCGCCGACAGCGATTCCTTCGAGTTCAAGCCCTCGGGTCGCTGCGGGCGCGGTTGCGTAGGCGCCACGGACTACGAGAAGGACGACGAAGCGCGCCGCTCGGGCCTCGACCAAGCCAAGGCGGCCAAGGAAGCCAGCCAGGGCAGCTAGAACCGAGACGTCGGTTGATGCTTCGTCCTCGGCCGGCAGTCGGACCGTGCATCCGCTGATGTTGACGTTGTAGCCGAAAGGACGGTCCGTATGAGTCTTGCTGGTCGTATAGCACTGGTCACCGGCGCCAGTCGCGGAATCGGGCGCGAAGTCGCGCTTGGCTACGCGCGGGCTGGTGCGCACGTCGTCCTGGCCGCGCGCGACGAGGCACGGCTAACCGCCGTCGCGGCCGAGATCGACGACCTGTCCGGATCGACCGACGTCGTGCGGATGGACGTTGCCGACGTGGCCGCGGTGCGGCGGACGATTGACGATGTGGTCGGACAACATGGACGGCTCGATGTCCTGTGCAACAACGCCGGCGTCAGCAATGCCCGCGGGCATGTTGCCGACGTCGCACCGGAAGCCTTCGCCGGTGTGCAGGCGGTAAACCTCGTGGGCCTCTTCGCCTGCTGCCACGCCGCGTTGCCGCACATGATCGCGGCTGATTATGGGCGCATCGTTAACGTCTCGTCAGGCGCCGCCATCATGTGCAATCCCGGCGAGTCGGCCTACGCCGCGTCCAAGGCCGCGGTCAATGCACTGACGATTGCGATGGCCAAAGAGGTCGAAGCGTCGAACGTCCTGGTCAACGCCATGAGCCCCGGCTCCGTCAAGACCGACATGAACCCGACCTCGGATGTGCCACCGTCCGAGGCTGTCCCAACGGCCGTGTGGCTGGCCTCGCTGCCGGACGGCGGTCCGACAGGGCGCTTCTACCGGTTCATGCTGGAACTGCCGATGCTGCCGGAAATCGACCTGGACTGGAAAAGCCGCTGACCCGGCACCGTCTCCCGGCCTAGTCCCAGAGCGCCTCCAGCGTCCAGGTTTTCAACGACCGAACCGTGCTGGGCGCGCCCTGCGAACGCAGCGACACACCCACGCTGTCTTCGCGGTCTGGATAGACCCGCACCGCCAGCGCCTGCCGCCCGTTCGCGAAGACCTCCACGGCGCTTCGATCAACGAAGACTCGTAGCCGCAGGGGTTCGTCTGGAGCGATCAGAACCTGCGCGTTCTCCGGCGCGCGCGACAACGCGTCAGGTGCTAGCGACGAATACGACGTGTCGATTGAGAGCTGGCTCAGGTGGGTCCAGAGCGGTCCCACGATTCCCTGCGTGAAGTGGTTCGTGCGATAGCCGCGGTTGCGGTAGAACGCGATGCGCGTGAACTCTTCGCGGTCCGTCGAGCGCAAGACGTTCAACTCCACCATCGGCGCGGACGAGGGCTCGACTTCCAGCTCAAGCTCCAGCGCGTCGCCGGCCGTTCCGTCCAGCACAACCTCCTGGTTGGCCGGCAACTCCAGCGAACCCAGGTCCTGCTCGTCCTGCCGCAAGGAGGTGAGCGTCTCGACTGGTTCCACATACACAACGTCGCCATCGACCGTCAGGCGTCGAGGCAGCGTCATGATCTGGTTCCAGCGCGGCGTGGGCTTGCCCGGGTTCATGTTGAAGATCACGATTAGCCCGCCCTTGCCATCCGGCGTTGCCGACGGCGCGTGCAGACCGCTTGGCCCCGACGGCCCGAAGTTGTACTTCGCGCCGTGGGTCACCACAAACTTGTCGCGCTCGGTGTCGTAGTCGCCCAGCAGGTATTGACCGCCCCGCGTGTGGCTATAAAAGAGCAACATGTGGCGGTCGCCGATGGGCCAGAAGTAGGGACAGGCGCCGTCGTCGCCGACCCTTGAGTAGTGGTCGTCTTCGACGAACGGATGCAGGTATTCCCAGTTAGCCAGGTCCTCTGATCTGAAGAGGTAATTGGCCCGGATTGGCTTGCCGCCGGGGCCCTCGGGCTTGGTTCCCGCGGACAGCGAGTAGTAAACGCCGTCCTTCTTCCAGATGCACGGATCGAAGACTCGGTACGGCGCCGGCGGACCGTCGCGATCCGGCATGGGAATCACAGGCCGGTTGCCGACCTTCTCCCAGTTGAGCAGCAGCGGATCGCTGGACGTCGCGACCATGTTGCCGGCGCCTACGCCGTGGTAGATGGCAATCACCTGGTCGTCCTCAACCAGCGTCGAACCCGAAAAGCACTTGTCCTCGGGGCTGGGATAGATGGCGTACGGCAGGTCGCGCCAGTGCACCAGATCGTCGGAAACCGCGTGGCCCCAGTGCTGGCGGTCGTCCTCCGGCGGATACGCCTGGTAGAAGAGGTGCCAGCGCCCCTGCCAGAAGCAGAGTCCGTTGGGGTCGTTCAGCGTCGATTCGGGGTTGACGTAGTGATACGCCGGCCGGTGGCGCAGGCCCGCATACGACTCGCGCGACGCCAGCAGGCGCTGCATGAGCGGGTTCGTGGCAAGCGCGGCTTCCTGCTCGGCCAACGTCGTTGGGTAGGTGTATGCGGGAACGCGCGACTTTGGAGCGATCACGTTGCCTCCAGTCTCGGTGCGACCCGAGCTGACGCCTGCGGATTTGTCAAGAATCTAGACGGCGGTGCACACGGCGACAAGCGTGCACGGCTCGGCCGGCGCTGAGCGTCAACCGCGCCTGCTACCGGCCTGGGGACGTCACCACCTCGCCGTCACGCACCACGGCCGCCGCGCTCCAGATTCGGCCGGGACGCTCGTTGCCGCTCACGTCGCGCAGCGCCACGGTCTCGCTGCCCTCCGTCAGGACCACCAGGTCGGCGCAGGCGCCCGGCGCCAATGTGCCCACCTCACCTGCCAGCCCCAGCAGTTCGGCAGGACGCGACGTGATACGCGGCCAGGCGTCTTCTTCCCGCATTCCGGCGGCCAGGAGCTTCGACACGGTCAGCGGCAAGTCATGCTGCGGGTTGGATCCAACGTGGCGCCGGTACTGGTCCGTCGAGATCGTGTCGGGCAGGAATCCCTCCTTGATCACCGTCTCCGCAACCTCGAAGTCGAACGATCCCATCCCGTGCCCCGTATCGAACAGCACGCCACGCTCGCGGGCCTGCCAGACGCAATCCAGAACCCGCCCATCCCGCGCGATTCGGTCCACGAGGCCGTGCAGGCAGTAGGTAACCACGTCGCCGGGCCGCAACTGCTCCAGCACCTCGTCAAGCGGAAAGTCCTCGTCGTGGCGAGTGCCCACCAGCAGTGGCCGATCGGTCGCCTCGCCTACCTGGATTGCCCGTCGCAACATCTCGCGAGGGTCGGACTTCCCGCAGACGGCCTCCGCCACGTTGATCGCGATGCCCCAGATCAGGTCGCCGCCGTCGCGAATTGCGTTCACGCAAGCGTCGACATCAGCCTCGTTCGGATCTCCCAGGCTGTGACCCGGATTGGACTCCCCGGAGGCCGCAAGATTGATCGCCATGCGCACGCGTGTGCGAGAGCCCTCGATCACTCGCTCGCGATAGCGAGGCCAGTTTCGGGCGCCTGCGTCGCCTTGCGACATCACCGTTGTCGAGCCGCGCGGCAGGAAGTGCTTATCCGGATCGATCCCGTACTTCGAGTCCTCGATGGCCGGGTGCGCATGCATGTCCACCAGCCCCGGCAGCAGCAGCCCGTCGGGAAAGTCGAGGCGCTGCTGAGCCGGCGGAGCTTCGTCCGCTTCCGATCCAATGGCTGCAAGCGCAATGCGATTACCGGTCGTCGCCACGTATCCCGGACCACCCAGCCCCCGGGCCGGATCCTCGATGCGCCCGGCGGCAATCAGCAGGTCATATTCCAAGGAGCGGCCCTTTCGAGTTGGGAGAATTTGGCGCTGCATGGTACGGTCCCGCAAGGTGCCGAGCGGAGACGGCACATTCTATCTATGGGGAGGCCATTGCTATGAGCAGGAATTCGCACATGACCCGACGCCGCATGCTGCGCATGGCCGGTGGCCTGGGTGTCAGCGCGGCTGGCGTCGCGGCCCTGGCGGCCTGCGGCGAAGCCGAGCCGCAGATCATCACCAAGGAAGTCCCGGTCGAGACGACGGTCATCAAGGAAGTTCCCGTCGAGACCATCGTGACCAGGACCGAGGTCAAGGAAGTCCCGGTCGAACGCGTCGTCACGCAAGAGAAGATCGTTACCCAGCAAGTCGAGGTTCCGGTCGATCGCATCGTGACGCAGGTCGTGGAGCGCGAACGGGTGGTCGAGAAGGCGGTCACCAGGGAAGTCGAAGTGATGGTCGAGGCGCCCGTGCAGAAGACGCCGGTGCGCCTGGAGTTCTCCACCGACTGGGGTTCCGGCGTTCGCGCGGCCACGCACAAGTTCATGGCCGAGGAATACAACAAGGTCAATCCCCACGTCACCGTGGACATCCTCATCATCTCGGGTTCCGGCGGCAGCACCGCCGTCGGCTCGTCCAGGATCAACACAAACCAGCAGGTGGCGGGTTACGGCCCCCAAGTAATGTCCGAGCTGTGGTTGAACG
>JAPPFO010000295.1 GCA_028875175.1 Chloroflexota bacterium
GCCGAGGCTCATGCAGCGTGGACGTGGGGGCGACACTGCAGGCGATGCCGCGGGTGCCGGGGTAGCGCTAGCGCCGGACGTCCGAATTGAGGTTCTGACGGCCAGCCGCGGTCGCGGGGAGATTTGACATCGAACCTGCGGCTGGCGCGCACAATAGGCAGCCGCTGAAGCGATCCGGAGTTGTCATGCACCCGCTGGACTACAGCCGTTCCTATCTGCGCTGGACGACAGCCCCGATCACCTCGGACGTGCGCACACCGGGGCATATGCCCTATGGGAACAGCGTGCGCATTCTGCTGGACGCGCGGGCGCGTGTCATCGACTCGACTACGGGAGCGGATGAGGAGTTCTACCTGATCGCGCCGTGCCGCACGGAATGGATGTACCGGGACGATTCCTGCATCCAGCAGCCGGGCAGCGAGTACCGGCTGGCCTGGGCGCAAAGCAAGGACCGGGCGCTGCGCTTCAGCCGGGACCTGACCGACCCGGATCCGAGACCGCAGGCGGTGACGATCGACGAGCGGTATCTCGAACTCGACTACGCGCTGACACCGCTGCCGAACCCGCGGCCGGCCAGTGACAACGCGGGGCTGGTGGCGGCGGCGGAGTCGCTGGATCAGGTCGTGATTCAAACAACGATCGAGAACGCAAGTGGCACGCGGCGGGCGGTGCTGGAATACCCCGTCAAGACGTTCAACTATCACCCGGAGCGGGTGCTGTTCCAGATGGACACCGGACCGATGGTCTGGGCCGACCTGGATTCGCCGGAGGCTGACCCGATGTGCTGGTTGCGTCTGGCGCACACGGTGTTTAACCGTTTCGACCGAGCCGAGTTTGTGCTCCGAGGGCCAACGCCGTTTGCCGTTGACGGCGAGCCGGTGGGGCAGGTGGAGGACTACCAGCAGGTGGTGGCGCAGCCGGCGCGGCATTCGTTTTTTGTGGCGGGCTAAGCGGAGTCGATGCGTTCACGTGCAGCAACGGCGGCGGTGCTGGGTGTGCTGGCGCCAACGAGGTCCGAACTGAAAGCGTTTGTGGGAGAGGCCAAGGCGGGGTTGTCGGTACCGGAAGTTGGCGGCGCGAGGCGCTATCGATTTGACGACGTCGATGTCATTGGGATCGTGGCCGGTCAGGGCTCGCGCAGGTCCGCCGCCAACCTGCAGCGCACACTGGAGAGCGGGCTGATTGGCGAACTCCTGGTCGTAGGCGTGGCCGGCGGGACCCTGCCCGGACAAGTTCCGGGCGACTTGCTGGTGGGCGATGGCGCCGGGCCGCTGTTTGCTCATCCGACGCCGGCCGATCCAGGAACGGTGGAAGCTCTGATCGAGGCCTTGCAGGCCCGCGGGATGCCGGCGCGCGTTGGGCCGCTGGCAACGGTGGATAACGTTGCGCGGACGGACGAGAAGCGCCGGCTGGGCGAGGCCGGGTTCGTAGGCGTGGACATGGAAACGCATGCGCTGCTATCCGGCGCGCGGCGCGCCGAAGTCCCGGCGGCAGGATTACGCGTGGTGCTGGACCCACTTGAACGCGACATTCCGCGCAGCGTGGCGGCGCTGGCGGCGGCCCAAGGCGGGCGGCTGTGGCCGGACATCATGGGGCTCGTCCGATGGCCCGTGGAGGTGTCCGCAATCGTGACGTTCATGCGTGATATGGGCACGGCGCTGGGGGCCCTGAGGGCCGTCGGGAAGGTGACGGCGCAGGCTCTTCGCGAGGCGAGGTGAAGCTTGCGGACGATCGTGGCAGCGACTCTGGCCGTTGAAGCCGTGCCGTACCATGTCGCGTCGGCGGGGTGTTTTTCGTGCGTGGTCCCGCCGCAGCGCCTGTCGAGCGTCCCCCACAGGCGGGTACCCCAAGAATTGAGCCCATGAGCGAACACGAAGCCGTTGGAACCGGCCTGATCGTGGCCGGGATTGTCATATTTGTTGTCGCCTACGCGCTGATCGCCAGCGACAAGGTGCCCAAGTCAGCAGTGGCGCTGGGTGGCGGCGCGTTGATGATCCTGGTCGGGATCATTGATCAGCACCACGCGTTCGAGCACATCGACCTGAACGTGATCCTGTTGCTGGTGGGGATGATGGTGCTGGCGGGGATCGTGCGGCACACCGGGGCGTTCCAGGCCCTGGCAATCCTGGCGGCGCGCTGGACCGGCGGCGACGGGGTGCGACTGATGCTGGCGCTGTCGCTGATTACGGCGGTGCTGTCGGCGTTTCTGGACAACGTGACGACGGTGATCCTGATCGCGCCGATCACCATCTTCGTGGCGTCGCGGCTGGGTCTGAACCCGGTGCCGTTTTTTATCGCGGAAATCCTGGCGTCGAACGTCGGGGGCGCGGCAACGCTGATCGGGGACCCGCCGAACATCCTGATTGCCAGCGCGGGCGACCTGGACTTTGCGGTGTTTGCGGCGCACATGACGCCGCCGGCCGTGATTTCACTGGTGTTCCTGCTGATTGTGATGCGGTGGATGTTCCGGTCGCAGGTCGTGGCGGATCCCGAGCGCGCGGCCGCGCTGGCGACGCTGGATCCGGCCGACGCCATTACGGATCGGCGCGGCATGTACATCGGGCTGGGCGTGCTGGGGCTGACGATTTTCGGTTTCCTGATTCACGGCGCGATGGGGTGGGAGCCGGCGACCGTGGCGGTGGCGGGCGCGGCGCTGCTGATGATTCTGACCCGACCGGACGTGCACAAGGTGTACAACGAGGTCGAGTGGGCCAGCGTGCTGTTCTTCGTGGGCCTGTTCATGATGGTCGGCGGGCTGGTGGTGCTGGGCGTGCTGGATGCGGTGGCCGATTTCACCATCGAATTGACGCAGGGCAACGTGGGAGCCACGGCTCTCCTGATCATGTGGCTGAGCGCCGTTCTATCGGCGGTGGTGGACAACATTCCCTATACGGCCACGATGCTGCCGGTGGTCCAGCGGCTGACGGCGGAGGGGCTGAATCCGGACAACATCTTGTGGTGGTCGTTGGCGATTGGAGCCGACTTTGGCGGCAACGCGACGATCATCGGCGCGTCGGCCAACGTGATCCTGGCCGGGATATCCGAGCGCGAAGGCCACCACATCCGGTTTGTCGAGTTCATGAAGTACGGCATTCCGGTGACGTTCATGGTGCTGGTGATCGGCACTATCTGGGTATGGTTGCGTTACCTGTTGTTTGCCTAGCCGCGCGCTAGACGGGAGGCGCCCATGAGCCCTGATGAGCAGCGACCACTCGACCGTTCTGAGTCGCGGGTTGCGGACTTGCGGACGCGTGGGTTACTCGGTCCATGCAGCGTCGTGGCGTCCGATGCCGAGTTTGAGGACCTGGTACGCGCGGTTGCGGCGCAGCCGCACGTGCGTACGGTGGCGGTGACAGATGAGGACGGACGGCTGGCGGGGATAATCCCGATACGGGCGTTCTACGGGGCGCTCTTGGCAGATGTCTATCCCGAGGCTCTGATGGGCGAAGTCGCCTCGGTGGGCGGCGCGCTGGATATCGCGGACCACATCGTGCATCCGACGGCCGGAGAAATCATGCTGGCCTCGGAGTCCGTCGCGCTCGCCGATACGTTGCACGACGCCTTTATCGCCCTACGCCGGTCCGGCCATACCGGATTGCCGGTCGTGGATGAGGACGATCGCCCGGTCGGGTACCTGGACTTGCTGGCGATCCTGCCGCTGTGGGAGCAGCGACCGACCCGCGAGTAGCTCGTTCGAATCCAGCGCGTCGATCTAGAGGGCTTCTTTGAGGGCCCTGGCGCTGGCGGCGGTCATGCCGTCGACGGCGGTGAGGTCGTCCAATGAGGCGGCGCGGATTCGTTTGAGGGACCCGAACGTTCGCAGGAGGTTTCGTTTGCGCTTGGGGCCGATGCCGGGAATCTCGTCGAGAATGGAGCGGCGGCCGCGGGCGGTGCGCAGCTTGATGTGGAAGCTGACGGCGAAGCGATGGGCTTCGTCGCGGATTTGCTGGATGAGGTGGAGGCCGGGACCGTCCACGGGCATGCGCACGGGCCCGGAGCGGCTGGGAAGGTAAAGCTCTTCGCGGCGCTTGGCGATGGCGGCGAGCGGAAGGCTGGAGTCGTTGAGGCCGAGTTGCTGGTACACCTGGAGGGCGGCGCCCAACTGGCCCTTGCCGCCGTCGATCAGCATGAGGTCGGGGGTGACGCCCCACTCCTTGCTGGAGCCGGCGGTGGGTTGGGTGATATCGGGTAGTTGGGCGGCGGGGTCGAAGCCGGTTATCGGCACCTCGGCGAGGGCGCGCGGGGGCTGGCCCGTTGCCGCCGCGGCATCAGTCTCTTCGGCATAGCGGCGGAGGCGGCGGCGAAGAACCTCGCGCAGCGACTCAAAGTCATCGTTGCCCGCGCCGCCGCGCACTTTGAACCGGCGGTATTTGCCGTTCTTGGCAACGCCGTCCTCGAATACGATCAGGGAGCCGACGGCGAGGGAGCCCTGGATGTGGGAGATGTCGTAGCACTCGATGCGGCGGGGCAGGCGGGGGAGGTCGAGGGCGACGCCTATCTCGAGGAGGGCCTGGCGGCGCTTGCGTTCGCTGTTGAGCCAGGTGGTGCGTTCGAGATGCAAGGTCTCGGCGGCATTGCGGGCGGCCATTTCAACCAGGCGGCGCTTGGGACCGCGCTGGGGGCGGCGAACGGTGACGCCGGCGCCTCGGAGAGACTTGAGCCAATCCTGCAGCACGTCAACGTCGGTCAGGTCGTGGGGGACGAGGACCAGCTGAGGGACTTCGGCGGCTCGGTCGTAATACTCGCGAACAAAGTCGTCGAGCATCTCGCCCTCGGTCTCCTCGCCGGTGACGGTCAGGTCGTAGTGATGATGGCCGATGAGCTTGCCGCCGCGGATGCGGAAGACGGTGGCCATGGCGTCGCGGTCCTGGCGGACGGCGGCGATGACGTCGACCTGGCGCTCGCGGGCGTCGGGGTCGGAGACCTTTTGCTCGGCCACGACTTTGTCCATGGCCGTGATGCGGTCGCGAAACCTGGCGGCTTCCTCATAGTCCTGGGCGTCCGAGGCGGCCCACATCTGCTCCGTGAGTCTCTCCTTGACGTGCTCGTACTCACCGCGCAGGAAACGGACGGCGCCGTCAACGACGTCGCGATATTTGTCGACGGTGACGTAGCGGGTGCATGGGGCATTGCAGAGGCCGATGTCGTACTTGAGGCAGGGACGCGGAATCGGCTTGGCCATGCTGATGTTGCAGGTGCGGTAGGGAAATAGACGGTTGAGGAGCTTGAGGGTCTGGCGCAGGGACTTGGCGCTGGTGTAGGGGCCGAAGTAGAGGGAGCCGTCCTTCGCGATGATCCGGGTCGTGGCGATGCGGGGGTAGGTTTCCTGCACGGTGACCTTGAGATAGAGGAACTGCTTGTCGTCGCGGTAGGTGACGTTGAAGCGTGGGCGGTGTTCCTTGATCAGGTTGTTCTCGAGGACCAGCGCCTCCACTTCCGAGTCGGTGACGATGACGTTGAAATCGGCGATACGGGCGACCAGCGAGCGGGTCTTGTATGAGTGGTCGCCGCGCCGGAAGTAGCTGCGGACGCGGTTGCGCAAGGAACGGGCCTTGCCGACGTAGAGCACACGCTCGTCGGCGGCGCGCATGAGGTAGACGCCGGGGGCGTCGGGCAGTTCCGCCAGCTTGCCCTCAATGGTGGGACGGACGGCTTCGCGAGTCATTTCATATGTAGTGCGATGCGGTGCGCGGTGCGCCGCATCAGCCAATTCTAGGCGGGTCGAGACATGCCGCCGTGCGGATAGAATCTGGGGTTGCGAGCGGTCCATGAAGGAACCTCGCCCGTCGAGACTCAGCGTCCGGTTCTAATCCTTGTCTATCTCGGCATCGCCGTGGCGGCCGCGTGGCTGCTGCAATTCCTGTGGGGCGTGCTGAGCCAGGCCGGCGTCTTCGTCGTGATGCTGCTCGTGGCCTGGATTGTCACGGTGGCGACGCTGGGTCCGGTGCGGTTGTTGCAGCGACTGCGGATTCCACGTCCGATCGCGTCGGGGCTGGTCTACCTCGTGGTTCTGGGCATCGCGGGCGCAAGCCTGTTTTTCGTGCTGCCGCCGTTCTTCACGGAAGTCGGGCACGCCGCGGAGAGCCTGACGGCGCAGGCCCGGGGGATTCCAGAGGGTCTGAGCAACCTGCAAACCTGGCTTTCCGGGCTGGGCGCGCCAGACGATATCGTGGGTACGGTCACGGAGGATGTCAGCGACAACCTGGCATCGATGGGGCAGGAGCTGGCGAGCGGCGTTATTGCGACGACGGGAACAATCGCAGGCGGCGTGGCCGCCACGATCGTGACGTTGATCATCTCGTTTTACCTAGTGCTGGGCTGGGACCGAGGCGTAGATCGGATGTCGGATGCGCTGCCGCCAGACTGGGCGGCGCGCCTGAATCGCGGCGTGCGGGCCAGCGAGCACACGTTCGGGGCGTGGCTGGGCGGCCAGTTCCTGGCGTCGGTTATCTGGGGCATCGCCGTTGTGGTGGCGTATCTGATCGCCGGCTTGGAGTTCGGCCTGTTGGTGGCCGTGGGTACCGGCATCCTGATGTTCATCCCCTTCTTCGGGATGATCGTGGGCATCGCGATTCCGACGATCATGGCGTTCACCGTGCGAATTGATCTGGCGATCTGGGTTGGGGTTGCGCTGGCGCTGGTGTCCCTGGCGATCGAAAACGTGGTCAAGCCGCGGATTATGGGGACGGCCATTGGCGTGAATCCGATCGTGGTCTTGTCCAGCGTGATCCTGGGCGGTATTGCGGCGGGATTCTGGGGTGTGCTGTTCGGGATTCCGATTGGCGCGCTGCTCTGGACGACGCTGCGCGGCTTTCTCAGGGAATTCCTCGTGATGCAGCGACGTAGGACGCGCATGGCCATGGCTTCGGCTGCCAGCGACTTGCCCGTGTCTCCGGTGCAGGCTGTGCCGGAAACGCCAAGCTCGGCTAGCGAGGACGATGCGAGTCCGGCAGCAGTGACACCAGAGGCATCCAAGGACGAGGCCAAGCCATAAGGTCCATCTGGCGAACGCTCGCCTACATCCGCGGGTACTGGCCGTTGGCGCTGCTGAGCGTATTGGTCTGGTTGCTTTCGGCTGCCATGGACCTGGTTGTGCCGCAGGTCCTGGCACGCGTGATTGACGAGGGCATCGACGGGGGCGACCGGTCGCGGCTGGTGGGGCTCTCGCTGCTCGCGGCAGCGCTGATCGTGGTGCGCGGGGCCGCGCTGTTCGGGGCGAGGTTCTGCCAGCGCTGGTACCAGGCGGGGATCAGCAGGCAGCTGCGGAATGAGGTGTACGACAAGCTGCAGCGCCTGCCCTACGCCTACTACGACCGGGTGGACAGCGGCGACGTGATCACGCTGGCGATCAGCGACACGCGAACCGTGCAGGGCTTCACCGGCTATGGGGTCATGGAGGCCGTGCGGACGGTTGGCATTTACGTGGTGATCGTGACGGGAATGGTGATTGCCAGTGCGCAACTGACATTGATGGCCCTGGCGGTGCTGGCGCTGATGGTGGTTGTGGCCACGGTGTATGGACGCGTGGTGCGGCCGATGTGGCTGGCCTATCGGAGCCAGCAGGCGCAGTTGACGCGGGTGTTGACGGAGAACCTGAACGGCATTCGGGTGGTTAAGGCATTTGCGACGGAAGAGCGCGAGATCGAGGCGTTTGGAGCCGAATCCGAGCTGATGCGAGAGCGGGCGCTGGCGCCAATCCGGCTGCGTGCGCGGGCGATGCCGCTGATGTTGCTGCTGACCGGAATCGGCTCGCTGGTGGTGATCTGGGCAGGTGGGCTGCTGGCCATCGAAGGTTCGATTTCCGTCGGCGTGCTGCTGGCCTTCTACTACTACTTCACGCGGCTGATCCAGCCATCGCGGCGATTGGGTTTCATCGTACAGCAAGTGGCGCGCACGGCGGTTTCGGCCGACCGGGTGTTTGGATTGCTGGATGAGCCGGTGGGTATCGAGAGCCCACCGGGCGCCGTCAAGCAGACGCGTGTCAATGGTCGGGTGGATTACGAAGGTGTGGATATTGCATTCATCCGTCGTCGGGTTGTGTCGAGCGTCTCCGCCAAAATCGCGACGAGCGACGTCATCGGGATTGTGGGCCCCACCGGGTCGGGGAAGACCAGCCTGCTGAACTTGATCCCGCGCTATTACGACGCGGCGGGCGGCAGCGTGCGGGTGGATGGCCAGGACGTGCGGAGCTTTGACTTGCAGAGCCTGCGCTCGGCGGTGTCGATCGTGCCGCAGGACCCGTTCTTGTTCTCCGACACAGTCCGCAACAACATCGCGTATGGCAATCCGGACGCCAGCCTCGACGACGTGATCGCGGCGGCGAAGGACGCGCAGGCCTATGACTTCATCCTGGAGATGCCCGAAGGATTCGAGACGGTCATCGGGGAGCGCGGCGTTGGGTTGTCGGGCGGGCAGCGGCAGCGGCTGACGATTGCGCGGGCGCTGCTGCGTGAGTCGGCGATTCTGATCCTGGACGACGCGACCAGCAGCGTGGACACCGAGACCGAGCGTCGGATCCAGGACGCGCTGCGGCAGCGAGCCGGTGGACGGACGACGTTCATCGTGTCGCAGCGCATCAGCTCCGTAGAGCACGCGGACGAAATCCTGGTGGTGGACGACGGGCGTATTGCCGACCGGGGGACACATGCCGAGCTGCTCTCGAGGCCGGGGTTCTACCGCGACCTTTACGACCTCCAGGTGCGGCAGGCCGAGGAGGCGCGCGCGGACCTGGCGGCGGCGGAGGCGGCGGGCGCATGAGGATGGGCATGGGGTCGGGCATGGGGATGGGGACGTCTCAGGCGCGCGGGACGTTTGTGCAGGAAGAGACCGGGTTTGAAGGATTCGACCGTCGCGTCCTTTGGCGACTGCTGGGGTACCTGGCACGAGACCGGCGGCGACTGCTGGCTGCAGCCGTGGCGGTGCTCGTGGTTGCAGGGACGACGATGGCGCAGCCGGCGCTGATCGGCTTGGCGATCGACGACGGCATCCGAGCCCGAGACGCCGGGGTGCTCACCATGGCCGGCCTGGCGTTCCTGGCCGTCACGCTGGGGCAGGCCGGCGCCACGGCGGCTCAGTTGGTGATCAACGCAAGCATCGGCCAAAGCATGTTGCAGGCCATGCGGATGGAGATGTTCCGCAAGTACCAATCCCTGCCATTGGGCTTCTACGACCGGCAAATCACGGGTCGCCTGATCGGCCGGATGGCGTCGGACGTGGAGCAGATCGGGGAGGCGGTCACCGAAGGGGCGATCGGTCTGGTGGCCGACGTGGCGATCCTGATCGGGATCCTGGTGGCGATGGCCCTGTTGAGCTGGGAACTGACGCTGATTGCGATTGCGGTGTCGCCACTAATGCTGCTGAGCGGTGTCGTGTTCGCGCGGGTGGCGCAGGCGGCCTACCGGGTGATGCGGACGCGGACGTCCACCTTGAACGGGGTGCTCGCCGAGTCGATCCTGGGAATGCGCGTGATCCAGGCTTTCACCCGCGAGGAGGTCAACGCGCGGCGCTTCGACGAGGTGAACCATGCCCAGGCGCAATCGCAAATGCGCGCAATGACGGTTACGTCGTCGGCCGAGCCGGCGGTGGAGGTTTTCACGGCGATTTCGACCGGACTGGTGCTGTGGTTGGGCGGGTCGTTCGTGCTGGACGGGTCGGACACGGTGACGCTGGGCGTGGTGACGGCCTTCGTGCTGTACATCGAGCGGTTCTTCGGGCCGGTGCAGGAACTGGCCACGCGATGGGGCGCGATCCAGGCGGCGATGACCTCGGCGGAGCGGGTGTTCGAGATCCTGGACACCGACGAGACGATGCACGACGAATCCGACGCTCGTGAGATGCCGCGGGTCCGCGGCGAGGTGCGATTCGAGCGGGTGAGCTTCGCCTACGAGGCGGGCCGGCCGGTGCTCCACGAGGCCGACATCGTGGCGAATCCGGGTGATCGGATCGCCCTGGTTGGCGCCACGGGGGCCGGTAAGACCACGATCATCAACCTGTTGCTGCGGTTCTACGACGCCAGCAGCGGCTCGGTGCGGATCGACGGGCACGACGTACGCCGGGTCAGCCAAGTTTCGCTGCGACGTCAGGTCGGGCTGGTGCTGCAGGAGCCGTTCCTGTTCAGCGGCAGCATTCACGACAACATTGCGTACGGACGGGCGGACGCGACGCGCGAGGAAGTAATCGAGGTGGCGAAGGCGGTGCGCCTGCATGACTTCGTGGACAGCCTGCCGTTTGGATACGACACGCCGATCGAGGAGCGGGGCGGCGGGTTGTCGACGGGACAGCGGCAACTGGTGTCGTTCGCGCGGGCGTTGCTGAGCGACCCGCGGGTGCTGGTGCTGGACGAGGCGACGAGCTCGGTGGACACGCAGACCGAAGGCGTGATCCAGGACGCGATGGAGACGATGATGCGGGGTCGCACGAGCTTCGTGATCGCGCACCGGCTCTCGACGGTGCGCGACGCCACCGAGGTGCTGGTGCTGGACCAGGGCCGCATTGTCGAGCGCGGCACGCACGCGCAGCTGTTGGCGACGGCGGGGCTCTACTACAACCTCTACACGCTGGGGCTGTCGACCGGTGGCGAGGACATCGACTCGGCGGCGCTGCGGCGTACGGATAAAGCGAAAGGTCCGGTCACGCGCGGGTAGTCGTATTTGATTCGACGGCCAAGCTCAGGGCCGGGCGCTCTCAGGTCTCCAATGATATGGGTAGGTTTGTATACAAGTAATATAGTACAGTGATGTATATGAAGGCTATACAGGTGACGTTCGACGAGGCGCTGCTGGAGCGGCTGGACCGGGATCCGGCGGTGCGGGAGCGGGGTCGTTCGGCGGTGTTGCGGGAGGCGGCGGCGGCGTACCTGGTGCGCAAGGAGGCCGAGGTCATATCCGACAGATACCGCGCGGGCTATGGCGATAGGGATGAGCTTGACGCCGAGCTTGACGGATGGGCCGGCGAGGGCGCGTGGCCCCGGGACTAGAGGCCGGACCACGCCGCGGCGAGATCTGGCACTACAGCTTCAAGCGACCCGACAAGCGCCGACCGGTCGTCGTGCTGACGCGGCAGGAGGTGCTCCCGCTGCTGCATACGGCGATGGTTGCGCCAATCACGTCGACGATTCGCGGGCTGCCGAGCGAAGTGATCGTGGGCGTGGACGAAGGGCTGCGGCACGACTCGGCCATTAACCTCGACCACGTGCAGACGGTCGAGCAGCGGCAGTTGCACCGCTTTGTCGGTTCCGTGAGTCCGGCCAAAATGCGGCAAGTTTGCCGAGCACTCGCCATAGCAACAGGCTGCGGCTCACCCGCCCAGCCCTGAGTCCGCCAAAGGTGCGTCGCAGCCCACTGAAGGATTCGGAACATGTCCGACCATAGTGAACCCGTGCAGGCCAACCTGCACCACGAACTGATCACGTCGCGCACTCGGGCGGAGGCTTATCCGACGCTGGTGTTGTTGCATGGGCGGGGGGATAGCGCAGCAGGGATTCTGCCGCTGGCGTATGAGTTTGAGCGGGACGATTTGCTGGTGCTTTCGGTGCAGGCGCCGCTGGCGTTGGGCGGGGTGATGGCGGGCGGGTACGAGTGGTACCGGCTACGCGAACCCCGGCGCCTGGACGAGACGACGCTGCGGGCCAGCCTGGATGCGCTGGCCGAGTTTCTGGAGATGGTGAAGGCGAGCTATCCGGTGGATCCCGAGCGGGTGGTGCTGCTGGGGTTCAGCCAGGGGGCGGTGATGTCGTTGGGGGCGCAGGCGCTGGGGCCCGAGAGCGTGGCGGGGGTGATTGCGCTGAGCGGGTATTTCCCAATCGAGGTCGAATCCGACGCGGTAAACCTTGTTGGAGCCCCGGCGTTCGTGGCGCATGGGGTGCATGACGACATCATTCCAGTGGAGGCTGGGCGCCGTACGCGCGACCTGCTGGAGCGGCATGGGGTGGACCTGACGTACCGGGAGTACCCGATTGCGCACAGCGTGAGCGCCGAGGAGATGGCCGAAGCCAGAGCTTGGCTCAACCAACTCCTCGGTCAGATCGGTTCGTCTACGACTCCTTAGCCGCCAACCCCAATTCGTCCAGTTGTGCCGGGTCGATGGGAGAGGGGGATTGGAGCATGAGGTCGACGCCGGCCTGGTTTTTGGGGAAGACGGTGACGTCGCGCAGGTTGGCGGTGTCGCCGAAGATCATGGCAATGCGGTCGAGGCCCATGGCGATGCCGCCGTGGGGCGGGGCGCCGTATTCGAAGGCCTGGAGCATGTGGCCGATCTGTTCCTGGATGCTGTCTTCGTCGAAGCCCATGACCTGGTAGATGCGGTGCAGGTCTTTCGCGCGGTGGGCGCGGATGGAGCCACCGCCGATCTCGTGGCCGTTGCAGACGAGGTCGTACTGCTTGGCGGTGGCCTTGGCGGGGTCGGTGTAGAGCAGGTCGAACGAGTCGTCGGCGGGCGAGCAGAAGGGGTTGTGGGAGAAGGTGAGGCCGCCGGTCTCCTCGTTGGGCTCGAAGAGCGGGAAGTCGACGATCCAGCCGAAGGCAAGGACATCGGGGTCGATCAGGTCCAGCTTTTCGGCCAGGGCAAGGCGTAGCTCGCCGAGGGCGGCGTTGGCGGTTTCGCGTTTATCGGCCACGAGGCAGACCAGGTCGCCCTGCTCGGCGCCGGCGGCGTGGGCCAGGGCGCGTAAGCCGTCGTCGCCGAAGAAGCGGGCGAGGGGCGAGCGGATCGTGCCGTCGCTGTTGAGGGCGATGGTTGCCAGGCCGGCGGCGCCATGGGCCTTGACCACGTCCTGCAGCCGGTCGACTTCGCGACGGGTGAAGGCGGCGGAGCCGGGGGCGACGACGGCCTTGACGACGCCGCCCGACTGGACGACCTGGTCGAAGACGCGGAAGCCGTGGCCGGCGGCGGCGTGGCTGACGTCCACGAGTTCCAGGCCGAAGCGCAGGTCGGCCTTGTCGGTGCCGTAGCGCTCCATGGCGTCGGCGTAGGTGATGCGGGGGAAGGGTTCCTGGAGGAGCCGCTTGGTGGAGAGTTCGCGGGCGAGCCGCAGGTAGAGCGTTTCGATGAGTTCGAGGATGTCCTCGCGCTCGACGAAGGCCATCTCGATGTCTAGCTGGGTGAACTCGGCGGTGCGGTCGGCGCGGAGGTCTTCGTCGCGGTAGCAGCGGGCGAGCTGGAAGTAGCGGTCGAGCCCGGCCACCATGAGCAGCTGCTTGAGCTGCTGGGGCGACTGGGGGAGGGCGTAGGCCTGGCCGGGGTAGTGGCGGCTGGGCACGATGAAATCGCGGGCGCCCTCGGGCGTGCTCTTGACCAGGGTGGGGGTTTCTAGTTCGAGGAAGTCGCGCTCCCAGAGGTGCTCGCGTATGACGCGGGAGATGTTGAAGCGGAGTTCGGTGAGCTCGCGCATGCGGATGCGTCGCAGGTCGAGGTAGCGGTGGGTGAGGCGGACGGATTCGTCGATGTCGCGGTCGGAGGTGATCTCGAACGGCGGGGGCTGCGAGGCGGCCAGGATTTCGACGCGTTCGATCTCGCCCAGTTCGATCTCACCGGTGGCGAGGTCGGGGTTGGTGGTGCCGGCGGGGCGTTCGCGGACCTGGCCGGTGACGGCCAGGACGTATTCGGAACGGACGCCCGAGGCCGTTTCGTGGGCTTCGGCGTTGTCGTCGCGGTTGATGACGACCTGGGTGATGCCGTAGCGGTCGCGGAGGTCGACGAAGATCAGGCCGCCCTGGTCGCGGCGACGGTGGACCCAGCCGTTGAGGACGACGGTGGAGCCGGCGTCAGCGCGCCGCAGCGCGCCGCAGGTATGGGTGCGGCGGGACCAGGTGGATACGGGCAACGTGGACATGGAAACCTCCGGGGTGACGAACGAGCGTAGGGCTGGCTGATCGGGAGATGCGGCCGCAGGAGCGCGGCTAGGTATTCAGCGCGGTTGCGATTCCCTTGGCTTTGGCTCGCCAGAACTCGACCTGGCGGGCACGCGGGGCGCCCTTTAGCGCCGTGGCCTCCTCGGCTTCCAACTGCTCGAGCTCGGAGTGCTGTCCGGTCATGAGGAGCCCCAGCTTGGCGAGGGCGTAGGCGTAGTCGGCGTGAAACTCGAGCATGTAGGCCAGGATGGAGCCGGACGTGCGTTCCATGCGAGCGACCGCCGCGGAATCCGAGAGGAGCCGCGCCAGGTTGGACAGGGGGCGCTTCCAGCCGCCGCCGATGCGAATTTCGACCTCCATGGGGTCGAGGCCCTGGTTGGCGGCCATCTGCGACCAGCGCTGCGCGAGCGTCTCAAGGTCGAGTCCTTGGATGGACGGGGGGTGTTCGAGAGCCCGCGCCACGGCGGTCCAGTCGATGTGGACTTCAGGATACAGAACCTGGCATTCCTCCCGGACTTGCCGGGTGACGTGGGGACTGTTGCCGAGGTAGGCCAGATAGCGGGGGCGCGGTTCGGCCTCGGTCGGCTCCGCGACGAGCCAAGCCGCCTGGACGCGACGGACGCTGCCGTCGGGATTGCGCTGTTCCTCCGGGTGCCATCGCACCGACGCGGGCATACGGTCTCCAGGCCGCGGGGTCGCTGCCGCTAGTTCTTCCCTTGCGGGGCCATGATGATGCTCAAGACGCGGCCGTCCTGCTCGCGGGTAACGTCACGCTCAATCACGCCGTGGGGTTCCAGGCTGGTCTTGACGCGTTCGAGGACGCGCAGGGCGACTTCGGGATGAGCGAGTTCGCGTCCGCGCATGCGGACCCAAGCTTTCACCTTATTGCCCTCGCGCAGGAACTTTTCGAGGCGCTTGATCTTGAACTGGATGTCGTGATCGCCGGTGCGGGGTCCGAAGCGGACTTCCTTAACGGTGCCGGCCTTCTGGCGGCGCTTGTTTTCGGCGCGGCGCCGGTTTTGCTCGTAGCGGAACTTGCCGAAGTCCAGGATCTTGGCGACCGGAGGCTGCGAGTTCGGGGCGATCTCAACCAGGTCGAGGCCGCGCTCACGCGCCATGTCCAGCGCAATGGGGGTGGGGGTGATTCCGATCTGTTCGCCGTTTTCGTCGATCAAGCGGACCTGGCGAATACGAATGTTCTCATTGACTCGGGGGCCGCGTTGGTGCGGCCGCTGGTCGGCGCGAGGTGATGGTGAACGCAGGGGCAACTCCCAGATCAGGTCGGCGACGAGCCGGTCACGTGATTCACGCTAGCATAGGGGTATGCGCGCGACAATGTATTTCGATCCATTAGTTCGCGAATCCAAGGCCCGTCCCCCTTGAGTCCACCGTTAGCCGGAATCCATGGCGCTCGCAGTTGATATAGGCGCGGCCGCCGTCAGCAACGGAATCACGAGGCAGGACAGCCCCCGGATCCACGCGCAGCGCGAGCCGGCGGACCGTTCCGGGCTGGGCGACCTGTATCTGCTGGTCCAAGGCGGGAGCGACCGGCAGGCCGCCTCGTTCAGCCAGGCCGTGGCCTCGAGCTATTACTCGGACGAGTCCGAGGGGATCGCCAGCGCACTGGTGCAGAGCATGCGCCAGGCGGCGCAGAGCGTCTCGATCGACATGGATCTGACCAGCCCTGGCGAACGGCTGGGAGCGACGGGTGCAGTGCACGCGGGCGATCAGCTGTTTCTGGCGCAGTTGCTGCCAAGCCAGGTCTTTGTGCTCCGTGACGGCGAGCTGAACGCGCTGCCGGCGGAGCTCCAGCCCGAGAGTTTCCGCGATCCGGTTCCCGATCAGGACGTGGAGATATTCCGGGTGGAATTGGATCCGCACGACGTGGTGGTGCTGGCGTCGACCGAGTTTCGCCGGGCGCTGACGGAACGCGAAATCCAAGGGTTGCTGCAGGGGCGGAGCGCGCAACGGGCGGCCCATGACTTATGTTCGGTGGCGGCTCAGCGGGGCGGCGCGACGTGCGGCGTAGTGGTGCTGGGGGTTGGCGCCGAGACGGCCGCGCCTGTGGCGGAAGCGGCGGCCGACGGCGCGTGGACGTCGGCGGTCCCTTCGGGCGCGATGCCAACCAACGGCCAGGCCAGTCGCACGCCGACACCCACGGCACCCGAGTCCGAATGGGATAGTGCCGGCTATCGGCGGGAGGGTTTGTCGGAGATTCAACCCCAGCGTTCGCCGGTCCAACGGATCGTGGGGCTGCCGCTGACGGTGCTGTTGATGGTGTTGGTGCTGCCAGTCATGGCCGTGCGCGGCCTGGTGCGCCTGGTTACCGGCCGGTCCAATTCGGCGCCGCCACCGATGCCGACACCAGCACCGGCGCCGATGCCGGCCGCGGCGGGCGGGGCGGCCGCGCTGGAGGACGATTGGTCGAGCCTGCGCTCGCTGCGAGCGGCGGGACCTGGCGGCTCCGGGCGCGCGGCGGACGCGCCGCAGGCGACGCCGGCCCTGAGCGCCGT
>JAPPFO010000248.1 GCA_028875175.1 Chloroflexota bacterium
CTGCGCGAGGTCCGTCGCGTGCTGCGACCCGGCGCTCACTTCATCTTCACCACCCACGACCGCGCCTCACCCCGCTTCCTTCAGTTCTGGCGCGAGGAACGGGCTCGCTGGGATCGCGGCGAGCAGGACACACGCCTGTTCGAGTTCGGCGACCGCATCATCCCCGATTCCGGCGTCCTGACCTACATCCACATCCCGGCGCGAACCGAAGTCGCCAGGCTCATGGCCAACGCCGGCTTCATCCTCGTCGAGGACCGGCTGCGCTCCGAGCTGGCGGTTGAGTCCGATGCCATCCGCAAGTTCAGCGCCGAATGCCGCATGTGGATCGTCAGGCGGCCCTTGGATCGCGCCTGAGCTAAACCGTTCGCTTTCCCCGCCATGCCGTCGCAACGTCGCCGCTCGGGTCTCGGGCGACTCAGCGGCGCCGAGAGCCCTAGAGGAACTGCCGAATGAAGTCCGCGCCCTGCACCCCAACCGCCGCGAATCCAATGTTCTTGATCAGCCTGCCCGCCCACGAGGCCACGAAGAACTTCCACCACCCCAGCCGTGCCGCCCCCGCAATGGTCCCCGCCAGGTCGAAGAACGGGTTCGGCAGTGCCGCGATCGCAAAAATCACCAGCAACCCCCACCGCTTGATCCAGGCTTCCACCCGCTGATACGACTTCCGCCGCTGGATCCACTTCGAACCGGTCACGCCCAGCAGGTACGACACCATTTCGCCCGCCACCTGTCCCGTGGTCCCCACCAGCACCGGCCCCCACACGTTGTCGAATGCCACGGCGAATACCGCGATGGACGCCCACCCGAATCCGGGCAGCATGAACAGCGCACCCGACTGCACCGACACCAGGAACAGCGCCAGGTATGCCGGTCCGGCGTTCTGCCGGATTTCCTCCGCGTACGGGATGGCCGCCAGGCTGACGCCGGTCACCACGACCAGCGACGCCACCTGCAACCAGAAGACGCGCTTGTCTACGACCGCGGATCCCCGCCCGCCGGTTTCGGCGGGCGGGAGGCTATCGGCCGGGGCGCTTGACGGGTCGGTTTCGATCTGCATGCTGTGGGGCGCGACGCACGCGCCAATCCCATAGTCTCGCGGTTATGCCTGAGTTGCCGGAAGTTGAAACGATCCGCCGCGAGCTGGTCTCCTACATCGTAGGACGAAACGTCCGGCGTGCGACAGTCCTGGACCCCAAACTCACCCTCGACCTGCCGCTCCAGGAGTTCGAATTCCGACTCATCGGCCAGCGCGTCGAGGGTGTCGACCGCCGCGGCAAGTACCTCCTGCTGCGCTTCACCGACCGGATCCTCGTCTTGCACCTCATGATGAGCGGCCGCGTCCACCTCCGCCCCGCCGACGCGATTCAGCCGCATACCCGACTGGTCCTGGCCTTCGACCGCGACCCCGCTCTCCACTTCGTCGACGTTCGCCGCTTCGGCCGCGCCTGGGCGTTGGACGAAGCCGACCTGCCCTCTGTCATTGGCAACCTCGGCCCCGAACCCCTGGGCGACGACTTCGAGTGGCGCACCCTCCGCGAGGCTTTCCGCGACCGCACCGTGGCCGTCAAGTCCGCCCTGCTTGACCAGCGCACCGTCGCCGGCGTCGGCAACATCTATGCCGACGAGGCTCTCTTCAGCGCCCGCATCCACCCCGAGGCTCCCGTCGACAGGGTTTCCATCCCCAAACTCAAGGCCCTCGCCGCGGGCATCGTCGAGGCTCTCGAATCAGGCATCGCCAACCACGGAACCTCGTTCAGCACCTTCGAAACCAGCCGCGGCACCCCCGGCGCCCACCAGGACCATCTCCAGGTCTTCCGCCGCACCGGCCAACCCTGCCCCCGCTGCGCCCGCCCCATCCGCCGCATCGTCGTCGGCCAGCGCAGCACCCACTATTGCTCGTTCTGCCAACGCCGCCCCCGAGGGACCTAGGCGTCCCAGTCAGTTCGCCGCGACCGCAGTCTGTCCATACTCGTTGCTCGGATCGCGGTAGAGCGAGTGGTAGTGCGAACCCCCTCCGCCCAACCTTCCTTCCGTCGAAAACTCAATGATCAGCGACGGCCCCTGGATCCGGAAGTAAATCGGCCCACGGTCCACCTCGCCGTGCCAGGCAAAGTGCAGGTCGTCGAGTTCGCTTCCAATCTCATCCATCCGCGCCTGCGCGCTCGTCGCATCCAGCACACCCACCCACAGCTCAATCGCGTGCAGCAGCACCTGCTGCTGCTCCGCGCTCCAGTCCCCCGCGGCGGCGCCTTCAATCTCGGGAACAACCCCATCTCGCCCCGCCCCTGTCTGGATTCCGTTCGGCCGGCTTGCGAGCGTGGCCAGTGCCTTCGCCTCGCCGTCCAGCTCTCTGATAACGGCACGCCCCGCGTTCGCGAACGGATCCAGCGGCGCAGCCGTCGCATTGCCATGCACAAAGGTCGCCGGCTCGATTCCCAGGAATGTCGGCGACAGATAGCTCCGCCCCTCCACCACCGTCACATTCACCGCCAGGTGATGCCCGCCGAACTGCCAACCCCAGGGCGCCTGGTCTGATGGCTCCCCGAAGAACGCCAGCCAGTAGTTCTCCGCGCTGAACCGCGAACGGTCCCCGCCGCGCGACTCCGCCAGCGCGTCCTCCGCCCGCACGATCCCCGTCACCACCTCGTATCCCGCCGGGCTCATGGCCACCGCCAGGAAGTGGTGCAACGCGTCCGTCTGCTCCAGGTCCAGGTCGCCAATCCGCACTCCGTTCCGCTCAAATCGCACCGAACCCGGCGGCAGATTGGACCAGTTCGACCGACGCGAATCTCCCAACTCCAGCACCGCCGTCACGCGCTGTTCGCTGCTCAGCGACTCGAGAAACGCCGTGGCTGCGCTGACTGCCGGCGAACCGGGCGCAACGGTCGCCACCGCCTCCGGCGTCGAGTCCGGCACGGTACCTAGGGAGTGGCCAGGTGCCGTCTCGCTACCGCACCCGACCAGCACCACGGCCGCCACCACCACGGCCACCGCAACCAACCTTCTGTGACCCATACGTCAGGCTATCCGCTCCGCCCCAACCTCCCCCGGTACTCTCGGCGCAACCCGCAGCGTCCGCTCCCCCCGATACGTCACCTGACCGGGCCCCGCCCCGCGAATCGGCCGCACCCGCCGCCGCTGCGTCACATCCACTTCAACCGTCGCGTCATCCCGCGCGGCGCTCAGGTGCGCCGCAATCGACGCCGCCTGCTCGATCACTGCGTCTGGAGCTTCACCCTCGGGACACCGCAGCAGCACGTGCGCCCCGGGCACACCCCGCGCATGCAGCCACAGATCGTCCGGTACCGACTCGTGAAACGTCAGCCGGTGATTCTCCGCCGCCGTCCGACCCGCGCGCAGCTGGCACGTCCCCAGCGTCCACCGTGACGCCGCAGGCACGGACCGTTGCCTGGCGCTCGATTTGCCGTACCCCGCCTCAGCCAGCGTCGCCTCCAGCGCCTGCCGCACCCCGGGCGAATCCGCCCGCGCCAGGTCGTCCGCCGCCTGCCGCAGAAACCCCAGCTCCAACTCCGTGCGTGTGATCCGCCGCGGCGTATCCCGCGCCGCCGTCCGCCGGTCCTTGGCCTGCGTGAAATACCGCTGCGCGTTCTCCACCACCGACCGCCGTGGGTCCAGCTCGATCCTCCGCCCCTCGTGCTCGAACTCCCGCGTCCCCGCCGGCAACCCGTGCCCAAACCCCAGCAACGCCTCCCCGGCCGCCTGTAACTCGTCGGCCGCCGCGCTGCTCTCCAGCTCGACCTTCAGGGCCGCCAGCCGCCTGGTCGCTCGCTCCGTCGCCGACGCAATCACCTGCTCCAGCCGTTCCTCACGCGCATCCCTGGCTGGTGCCGAGGTCGCCGTGGCGGCGTCAAACCGCTCCAGCGCCTCACTCATCGAGTCCACCGCCACCGAGGCCTCGTCAAACTGCGTCAGTTCATACGGTGCGAACGCCACCCATCCGCCCTTGCCGGCAACCAGCGACGGCCGCCACTCGTCTCGCGCCGCGTCGGCCAGGATCGTCCCCAGCCCCTGCAGCACCGGCGCCCAGTCACGAATCCCGTCGGCGGACACCCTCGCCCCATACCCCGCTCGCGCCAGTGCCTCCCGCGCCAACGTGGGGCTGACGGCCCGCACCCCGCGCACCAGCACCCGCCAGGCCGGCCCGCCCTGCGCACCGCTCCGGCGCAAGTCCTCCGGGTTCACCGCCGCCAAGTCCGGCAGATCCAGTGCCGCCGGCCGTTCGTACCGCGCCCCCGGCTGAATCCGTCGCCGCCCGTCCCCGCCGCCAACCCGCCGCCGCGCCTCCCGAATCCTTCCGTCCTCCTCCTCCAGCAGCAGATTCGTTTGCCGCCCGATGAACTCCACGATCAGCCGCGTCCGCACCGTCTCCGCCATCTCCGGCCCCTGCAGTTCGAACGTCAGATCCAGGATCCGTTCCGCCGGCGGCTGCGCGATCTCCACCAGCCGCGCTCCACGCATCCACTTTCGCGACAGCAGCAACAGCGGGCTCGCCGCCTCAGTCCCCGCCCGCGGCCACTGCCGCGCAAACCGCACCCGCGGCCTGTCCGGATCCACGTCCACCAGCAAGTAATGCCGTTCCTGGCGCCCGTAGATCTCCAGCGCCATCGCCCCCGGCTTCGGCGACGCCACCCGCTGCACGCGACCGCCCAGCGCGCGGGCCTCGATCTCCGACCGCACCGCCGCCAGCGTCAGCGCGTCAAAGTTCACCCGCGGCTCCGGGCTCCGCCAGCAGGTGGAACGGCTCCGGCTTGGGCTCGCTGATCCACCGCGCCGCTGCCGCCGCCGACACCCGCAGAGACTCCCGCAGGTCGCCGGTGGCTCGATAGGCGCTGAACAACACCGCCGCGAACACGTCCCCCGTCCCCGTCGGATTTCGAATCGGCCGCTCGACGACAGGGAATCGCAGCCAGCGGCCGCCCTCATGCGCCTCCATCGCCCCGGCGCCGTCCGTCAAAACCCCCACCCGCGATCTCGCCAGCAGCGTCTTGGCCGTCTCGACGTCACCCGCCAGGTCTTCGGTGCTGAGAACGCTTACGTCGGCCCCTCCAAACGCGTGCCCCGCCGACCGCGGCAAATCCACGCGCACGTGCCCGCGCTCGTCCACCCGCCGCAGCAACCCCTGCCCCGTCAGCGCCACAAAGCCCCGGCCCGCCACCGCCTTCACCACCGCCGGCCCCGTCTCCCGCAGAATCGGCCCCAGGTGCACGATCTCCGCCTCCCGCGCCAGCCCTTCCACCTCCGCCGCCCGCAGCCGCGGCGCCCGCGCATGCACCAGTTGCGTCCGGCCCTCCGGCAGGTAGATGTTCGAAAACGTGGCCGCTGCTCGTGCCGGCCCCGCGCGCCAGTCAATCTCCGGCACCTCCGCCGCCAGCCGCCGCGCCGCTCCGCGCGGCAAACGCGTGGCCACCACCACCCGGTACCCCAGCGCCGCCGCCGCCCGTCCGCTGTAGTAAGCCGTCCCACCAAAGGTCGAACCGTCCGGTGTCAGGTCCGTCGTCACGTTGCCGAGCAGCAGGTACACCGGCCGCTCGGCCTCGGCGGTCATGCGCCCCTGGCGGTCAAGCCCTGGGGCTGATGACGACGCGGCGTTCGTCGCCCTCGCCGATGCTGTATGTGCGCACATCCTCGTCATCCGCCAGCGCCACGTGCACCAGCCGCCGCTCGTTGGCCGGCATCGCCTCCAGCGTGATCGGCTCCTGCGTGTCCCGCACCTCGTCGGCCAGCGTCTCCGCCAGTTCCGCCAGTTGGTCCGCCCGTCGCTGGCGGTAGCCGTTCACGTCGACGATCACCCGGCACGGCCGTCCCATTCGCCGCCCTAGCATCAGGTTCACCAGGTACCCAAACGCTCGCAGCGTCTCGCCCTGTCGTCCGATCAGCCGCCCGAAGTCCTCGTCGCCCACGATGTTGTAGCCCAGCGGGTCCTCCGACACCAGGTCAAAGTCCGCCACGAAGCCCATGCGGTCCAGCAGGGTCTCAATCAGGTCCTCGGCCTCGTTCTCCAGGTCCTCACCGGCCTCCAGCAGCTCGCCGCGTGGCCGCCGCGCCGCTGGCACGGTCGGTTCTTCCTTGGCCGCCTCGGGCGCTTCCGCGGCCACTGGCGCAGGTGCTGCTTCCTCCGCTGGTTCCTCCGTCGCTTCCTCGGGGGGCATCGCCTCGGGTTCAGGCGCCGCGGTTTCCGCCACGACCTCGTCGGCTTCCTCCTGTTCGTCCTCGTCCTCTTCCGAGTACGGCCGGCTGCGCACCGTCACCCGGACCCGCGCGTCCTCGCGGCCCATGCCCAGCACCCCGCGCGACCCGGAACTCACCACCTCCACGTCAATCTCGTCCAGTGACACGTTCAGTTGCAGGAGCGCGCGTTTCACCGCGTCCTCAACCGTACCGCCGGTCACGATCACGCCATTGCCGGAATCGTTAGCCACCGCGTCTCCTCCGTCGCCGTCTGCGGCGTGGTCTGGTTGCTGCTGCGGGCTTGGACTCGTCTTCCTTCGCCTGAGCCTCGGCCTTTGCCGCTTCCACCTTCGCGTGATGTTCCCCCATCACGTCGCGCGCCAGCGGCCAGTGAGCCGGTATCAGCTTCCCGGTCCCCGTTGTGAAGTATTGCTGAACAATCGCGATGATGCTCGAAATCACCCAGTACACCACCAGCCCCGCCTGGAACGTCCAGGCAAACACCACCACGATGATCGGCATGAACTGCATCACCCGGTTCATTGTGGCCGCCTGGCCCGTGGCCGTGCTCGACGCCATCATTCGCGCCTGGATCAGTTGGAACCCGCCGGCCAGCAACGCCAGCACCGAGATATAGAACCCGCCGGACGCAAACAGGTCAAAGTTCGCCGGCAGCCGCGTAAAGCCCGCCACCTGCGCCGCCTCCTGCCCCTGGCCGCTACTCCACCAGTCCCGCAGGTAGGCCTTTTTCGAGTCCGTTGCCGGACCCCAGTAGGCATACACGTCCCGCGCCAGGGCATAGTTCCCGGCCTCCAGCACGTCCGCCAGCGCCGGATACGCGCGGTCGCCACCGCGCGCCTCGATGTTCAGCATCCGGATGTCGTCGGTACGCATGGGCGGTGACACGCCCAGCGACCCCGGCTCCGCCCGCAGCGCGTTGAAATAGTCGTCCACGCTGTTGTGCTCGCGGATCGGCACTTGAATCGGATCCCCGTTCAGCACAACCCGTTCCAGCAACGTCGGGGCGCTCAGATCATCCTTCAGGCCGTGCAGCACGATCGGCCCCACCCCTGCGTCCAGGTCCGCCCAGTTCACGATCCGACCGCGCAAAATGCCTTCCACCTGGTCCATTGTCAGCCGTGTCGCCGGCCGATCCCGCTCCACCAGGAAAGCCACCGCCTGCACCAGGCGCGTCTCCTCCGTGCCCGCCGGCATCTGGCCAAGGTCCGCCTCGTTGTCCAGGAAGATCGCCGCCGCCGTCCCGTCGTTCAGGAGCTCGATCGCCCCCTCCGCGTCAACCACATCCGTGCGGAACTGGTAATTGGCTGCAAACTGCGTGAACGACACCGCCAGCGACGACTCCAGCGGCGTCGGTAGCTCCGTCGTCGCAATCACCACGTCCACCGGCTCCGTCGGCGCCGCGTCGCCCACGACCTGGATGGTCGAGTCTTCGCGTGCCAGGTTGAACCACAGGAACTGCTCGTTCAGCAGCCCGCGGCTGCTCAGCGTCAGGATCCCGCCGTACAGCGCCAGCAGCACCGGCAACTGGATGAAAATCGGCAGGCACCCCGCCATCGGGTTGACGCCGTGCTCCTTGTAGAGCTTCATCGTCGCTTCCGAGATCGCCTGCCGGTCTCCCTTCAAGCGATTGCGGATCTTCTCCAGTTCCGGCTGGATCAACTGCATCTTGCGCTGCGAGGTGATCTGCTTCAGCGTCAGCGGAATCATCAGCAGCCGGATCAGCACCGTAAACAGCACAATCGCGATCGCGTAGCTGCCCACCGCGTCGTGTATCAACGTCAGCGCGTCGCTCAGCGGATCGACGGCCCACGTCTGCCAGGTGTTGGGGATCGCTTCCATCGGTCCGCCGCGTCCCTACGGGACCGGGTCGTAGCCTCCCGCGTGCCACGGGTGACAGCGGGCCAGCCGCCGTACGGCCATCCCCGTTCCACGCAGCACCCCGTGACGCTGGATCGCCTCACAGGCGTACTCAGAGCAGGCCGGCTCGTAGCGGCACACCGGCCCGAACGCCGGCGATACCCATCGTTGGTAAGCCCGGATCAACCGCAGCGCCACGGCCGTCATTCGACCAGCCTCGCCTGCGACTGCCGCAGGCCTCGCCGCACGGCCGCCGTCAACTCCTCCGAATCTGCGTCCACCGCCCGCTTGCGCGGCAGCGCCACGATATCCAGCACGCCGGGCAGGCCGGCAAGCTCGCGGCGCAGCGACTCTCGCACCCGCCGCCGAAGCCGGTTCCGCCGTACCGCCGAACCGAACCGCTTGGACACCGGCACCGCTGCTCGCGTCGCCTCGCCCTCGCCCGTCGCTGCAAACAGCACCAGCGACGGCGTCACGGACTTCGCGCCGCGCGTCCGCACCCGGAAAATGTCCCGAGCCCGGCGCAGGCGGTTGCGGCGGTTCATGCGGCAAAGACCGCGACGTGTGGCGTCGCGGTCAGGCGCTCAGACGCTTGCGGCCCTTCCGCCGGCGGCGCCGGAGGATCGCGCGTCCGCCGCGCGTGGCCATGCGCGCACGGAATCCGTGCCGGCGCTTACGTCGTCGAACCTTGGGTTGGTAGGTGCGTTTCATAGCTGGTCGCGGCTTCCTCGGACGCCGCAGATTCCGAGTGTATCACCGGCCGTCGTCCCGCCGGGTCGATCACTCACCAGGCGAACTGGCGCCTACGGCTTCGGCCCCGAGCTTCGGCGGCCGATCAAGCCCTCAATCAAGCCCTCGATCCGGGACACCCGCTCGCTCACGTTGTTCACGCGCTCGGTTAGATCGTCCACGCGCTTGGTCAGCGCCTTCATTTCACCGCGAACGTCCCGCCAGAATCCGACGATCAAGCCGGCGAGGGCAATTCCCACGCTCGCGACGGCAATGGTCTCAGGCGACATCGGGCGGCTTCTCCGTAGTGTCCGCCCATATACAACACCTGACCGTATGCTACCTGAGGCTTGGCTTGCATGATCGGCGCCCCAATCCCCATCCGGGCCATGTGCTAGCGTCCGACACTCACCGCTCGGACGGCCTCGATGCCCAAGTCGCCAACCCTCGTCTACCGCTGGTCCGCCGTCCCGCGCCCCAAGGCCTGGCGCAAGGCTCGCCGCACCGTCTACGAGTTCCTCCAATTCGCCGCCGTCTCGCTGGACTGGCCCCTCGGCCACGTCATGGTCGGACGCGGCGGTGGGCACCCCTCCCTCATCGTCGAATTCCCCTTCAGGCGCACCGCCGACTTCGAAGCCGCCTGGGACCGCATGTCCACCGATCCGCACAGCGAAGCCCTGTGGTCCCGTCTCGCCCCCCTCCTGCATGACTCCACCATCCGCCGTGAACTCTTCGCCGTGCAATACGCCCGCGTCGGCACCACGGACCTGTAGCAAACAATGACCCGCAACGCCCAAACTCTCGGCGTCGGCATCATCGGGGCCGGCGGCATTGCCCGCGGCGCCCACCAGCCCGGCTTCGCCGCCCAGCCAGACGTCGACATCGTGGCCGCGGCCGACCCTATGCCGGGCCGAGCCGCGCAGTTTGCCCGCGACTTCGACATCCCTCACGCCTACACCGACTACCGCGACCTGCTCGCCCGTGACGACATCGACGTCGTGTCCGTCGGAACCCCACCGTTCGCCCATGCCGAGACCACCATCGCGGCCCTGGAGGCCGGCAAGCACGTCTTCTGCGAAAAACCCATGGCCATGAACGCCGCCGAAGCCCAGGCCATGGCCGACGCCGCCGAACGCGCGGGCCGCGTCCTCGCTATCGACTTTCAGACCCGCTTCAGCCGGGACGCCCGGCGCGCCCACGAGTTGGTCGCCGGCGGTCGACTCGGCGCCCCCAACTTCGCCCGCGCCACCATGCTGCGGCAGGCCGGCGTTCCCACCTGGGGAACCTTCACCTCAAAGGCCGCCAACGGCGGCGGCGCCCTCATCGACATCGGCGTCCACGCGCTTGACCGTGCGCTCTACGTGCTGGGCCATCCCACGCCCCTCAGCGTCTGGGGCGCCATAGGCCGGCCCTTCGGCAACCGCGGCGGCGTCACCAACCGCTGGGGCTCCTGGGACACGTCCAACTATGACGTGGACGATTACGCCTTCGCCGGCATCCGCTTCGAGGGCGATCTGATCCTGCTGCTCGAGTGCTCTTGGATCCTCCGCATCGGCCAGAGCGTCGAACGCCTTACCGTCTCAGCTGCCGACGGCGGCCTCGAAATCAGCCCCCTCCGGGTCTTCCACGACCGCGACGGCTTCCACAGCACCGAGACCTACGACACCAGCGGCGAAACCCGGAAAGAGCACGTAATCTCCGTCACCGACTTCGTCCACGCCGTCCGTACGGGCGGCCAGCCCACCGTCACCGCCGCCCAGGGCGTCACGGTCACGCGCATCGTCGACGCGATCTACCGCTCCGCCGAAGAACGAACCGAAATCCCGCTGACTTAGAGCGCTCGACGCCCTAGCCGCGCTCCGCCATCGGCGTCACCGGCCGGTCCATGTGCCCCACGTACTCCGCCCTCGGGCGGATGATCCGGTTATTTCCCTGCTGCTCCAGCACGTGCGCCGTCCAGCCGCTCATCCGGCTGATCGCGAAGATCGGCGTAAACAGGTCCGGCGGAATCCCCAGCGAGGCGTACACCGTCGCCGCGTAGAAGTCCACGTTGGAGTTCAGGTTCTTCTCGCGAAGCATCACGGCTTCCATCACCTGCGAGGTCTCGAACCACTCGGCGTGGCCAGAGGCCGGCGCCAGTTCGCGCGCGATCTCGCGAAGGATCGTGGCTCGCGGGTCGGCCGTGCGATAGACCGCGTGCCCGAAGCCCATCACCAGTTCGCGCTTGGCCAGCTTGTCCAGCACCCAGGCTTCGGCTTCCTCGGGCGACGTCACTTGCAGCAGCATTTCCAGCACAGCCTGGTTGGCCCCGCCGTGCAGCGGCCCGCGCAGGGCGCCAACGGCCCCGGCGATCGCCGAGTGCATGTCGGTCAGCGTTGCGGCAATTACCCGCGCGGCAAACGTGCTGGCGTTGAACTCGTGGTCTGCCTGCAGCACCAGCATCACGTCGATCGTTCGCGTCGCCTCTGGCTTCGGCGCTTCGCCGAAATATGTGGCCAGGAACGACTCCGCAATCGAGCCGTCCGGCGGGTCGATCGGATCGCGCCCCTCCAGCAAACGGCCGGCCTGCGCCACGATATTTGGCGTCTGCGCCAGCAACCGCACGGCTTTGCGCTCAGCCGCTTCCAGCGAGTCGTCGCCCTGGTCGGGGTCGAAACTGCCCAGCATCGACACGGCCGTCCGCAGCGCCACCATCGGGGTCGAGTCGTCCGGCAGCGACGCCAGCATGTCCATCACCGGCCCCGGCAGGCCGCGGGATTCATTGAGTTGATTGGTCAGCGCGTCAAGCTGGCTACGGCTCGGCAGTTCGTCATGCCACAACAGGTAGGCGACTTCCTCAAACGTCGTCTCCGCCGCCACCAGGTCGGCAATGTCAATGCCGCGGTACGTCAACCGGCCAACCTCGCCGTCGACGGAACTCAGCGCCGACCGGCCGGCAACGACCCCTCGCAGGCCACTCTCTTTCGCTGCCATCAACATCCCCCCTCGCAGATCGTCAGTTCAACGCAATTCCGGCAGGCCAACATCGACGGCGCCGAGCGGCCTGCGGCGCGGAGGGCGCAATGGCGCGCAACCGCGCCGGGAAACATTGTAGAAGATGAGCCGCGACCCTCCCTCGGGCGGCCTAAATCGCCGGCGGCGCCTCGTCCCAGCCGGTCCGTCGCTCCGCCGCCGCCGCAAAGCCCAGCGTCACGCCGTCCGCCAGCCGCGGTCCAATCACCTGTAGACCGTTCGGCAGGCCATCCGCCGTCAGCCCGACCGGAATGGTCACCGCCGGCTGGCCCGTCAGGTTGAACGGATACATGTGCTGAAACCAGCGTTCCACCCACGAATCCGGCGCATCCGTCACGCCCGTGGCCGGATCCACCGGCAGCGGCGGCTGCAAGAGCGTCGGCGTCATCACCACGTCAAAGTCCCGATATAGCTGCTCGAACGTCGCCCACACGTCGCGCCGCGCCGCTTCGGCCGCCAGGAATTCGGTGGCGCTCACCGACAGGCCGTGTTCCACCCGCGCCACCAGCGTCGCGTCTGAGACTCCACGCATCTCCTCCGGCTGCGTCCCGGCGTTCAGCGCCAGCGAGACGTCAAAAATCACCGCCCACGCCTCGATCCAATCGTCCAGGAACGGATCAATCTCGGTCACCTCAAACCCGTCGTCCGCCAGCGCCCGCACGACGGCCCTGCACGGCGCCAGCACCTCGGCATCGGCCTCCGCTCGCCCAAGCTGCGGCGCCCAGGCGATGCGTCCAGACTCCGGCGGACCGCTGGCGATCTCGGCGTAACGCACGCCTTCCGGCGGCAGGGAAGCCGGGTCCCTGTGGTCCTGCCCGGCAATCACGTCCAGCAGCAGCGCCGTGTCGGCCACCGAGCGCGCCATCGGTCCCAGGTGTGACATCGGCGAGAAGCCGGCCCGTAGTGGCGCGTGCGGCACCCGGCCCAACGTCGGCTTGTGCCCCACCACCCCGCAGCACGAGGCCGGGATCCGGATTGAGCCGCCCCCGTCCGTGCCAAGGGCCAGCGCCACCTGTCCCGACGCCAGCGCGGCCGCCGAGCCGCTGCTCGACCCCCCCGGCGTGTGTCCGGCCGACCATGGATTGCGTGTCGCCGGACCCAGCGGGCTATGCCCAAAGGCCAGGTGCCCGAGTTCTGGCATGGCCGTCATGCCCATAATCACCGCGCCCGCCGCCCGCAGCCGTGCCACCGCCGGTCCGTCGGACGCCTCGATGTTTCCCTTCAACAGCAACGACCCGGCCTCGCGTGGCAGCCCCGCCACCGCCACTTGCTCCTTCACCGCCACCGGCACGCCCGCCAGGGGACCAGGGGTCGTCCCGTCCGCCCGCGCCGCATCCACCGCGACAGCCGCCGAACGGGCGCCGTCTACGTCAACGTGGCGAAAGGCGTGCAGTTGGTCGTCGGTGGCCTGGATGCGCTCCAGCGAAGCCTGGAGAACCTCGCCAGCGCTGATCCGACCTGAGCCTACGGCGACCGCGATCTCCCGAGCCGACGCGAACGGGATGGCGCCGGGATCCACGCTCGACCTCCTCGCTCAGCCGCCTATCGGTCCGGAGCTATCAGCGGTATGGGCGTCAGCGTCGTTTCCGGTGGCACGGTCGGCACGATGCCCGGGTTCAATATCAGGTCGTCAGGGTTGGTTTCGTTGTAGAAACCCGGCATATGCGGCACCGCGCGGACGTACCACACCAGTTCCCAGATCTCCTCTTCGGTCGTCCGCGAGCCATACTCCGGCATGTCGCCGCGTCCGGCCCAGATCTTGTAGAAAATTGCCCCGTCCGTCTGGTTCTGAACCTCCGGATGCGAGAAATTGCGCGGTCGCGGCACTAGCAACTGCACCTGCGGACCATTGCCGTCCGCCAAGTGCCCGTGGCATTTGGCGCACGTGAACCGGTACTGATGGTGAGCCCGCACCAGTACGTCTTCGGTAAGCGCCAACGGGTTCTTCTGGACTTCAAACTGCCCTGGTACCAGCCACTCTTCAATATCCTGCCGCAGCCCCAGCGACGGCAGCCAGGTGAATAGCCAGAACATGCCGCCGAGCAGCAAGACCAGAATGACAATGGTGGTGTCGGTGACTGCCGAGCCGCTACGTTCCACGTTTTCGCCCCTGTGCGTTCCGCACCGGGCGGAAGCCGCGCGATGTTAGCACCGACTCAGGCCGCCGCCACGTTCGGCGTATCGGAATTCGCTCGGCCCAGCGCCTGCCGGAGGAAAGCATTGACCCGCACCGCGTACTCGCCGAGTCGCTGCGAAAAGGCCCCCACGTGCCCCACGCTCGGCGGCTGCCAGATCACCCGCGGCTCGCCGGCCGCCTCGTAGAGCTCTTGCCCGACCTCCGTCGGTACATAGCGGTCGGACTGCCCATGGATGATGAAAACCGGCCGCGGGCTGATTCGCCCGATGTCGTCCGCCGGGTTCACCTGGCCCGGGTCCACTCCACTGAACAGCCGTGCCATCAGTTGCACCGGGCCGGCAAACGGAAACGCCGGAACTCCCAGAAACGCCTGGAATGAATCATCCGTCGTCTCCAGCAACCGCGCGTACGACGACTCGGCCACCACCGCGGCGATTCGCGGATCCCGGGCCGCCGCCATGATCGCCGCCGCTCCGCCCATCGAATCGCCTATCACCGCCACCCGCCGCGGATCCACCCCCGGGAGGCCCACCACCACGTCCAGGGCATCGATCAGATCGTTCACTTCGCGCGCTCCCAGTGTCACCACGCCCGGATCGCTCAGCCCATGGCCCCTGAAGTCGAAGATGAACGTGTTGAAGCCCAACCGCCGCAGCATGTTCCCCTTGCTCACCATGTCGCGGTGCGTACTCGCGATTCCGTGCGTCACGATCACCGTGCCCTCCGGATCGATCACCGGGCCGTACCAGGCCGCCAGGCTGGCGCCGTCCCGCGTCGGAACATTCAGCCGCACCCAGCCAACGTCGTAGTCCAGCCGCGTGGTTATGTCGTTTGCTTGCGGCGGATGCGTCAGAAACCAGGCGGTCAGGCCCGACAGCATCAGAAAAGCCAGCACGCCCAGCGCCACCGCCCCAAGGCCGACCCGCAGCAGCAACCGGCCTGCGTTCACGCGTGGTCGCGGCACATACGCCAGCCGCCCCCGTAGCCGGGGCCGGTGCATTCCCTGGTAGACGGAACCCATCGACGGTATCTCTCAGGCGGCGCGCGTTCCGCGCGTGGCGGAGGACGTCGCCTACACGATGTCACACTACGTCAACTCGCATCGTGAGGATTCTCTCGTATGACCGTGCTGGAACTCGGCCCCGACGCCATTGAGCCGCGCCTGCTGGACGCCGACGAAGCGCAAATGCTGGACGCCGTCATGAGCCAGTCGCTGGGCGTGCGGGCCGGCGAGCGTGTGCTCGTGGTCACCGATCCACCGAGGCGCTCGCTGGGCCAGCTTTTTGCCCGTGGCGCCCGCCGCGTCACCGGGAACGTGCAACTGCTGCTGATGGCCGAAGCGCCCGACCATGGCAGCGAACCGCCCGCGCGAGTCGCCGAAGCCATGGCCGAAGCCGATGTCTGCTTCCTGCCCACCAGCAAGTCCCTCAGCCACACCCACGCGCGCCGGAACGCCAGCGCTGCCGGCGCCCGCGTCGCCAGCATGCCCTCCATCACCTACGAAATGGCCATGCGCACGCTACGGGTGGACTACGCCGGCATCGCACGCACGTCCGAAGCGCTGGCCGCTATGCTCTCCGCCGCCTCCACCGTTCGCCTCACCGCTCCCGGAGGCACCGACCTCCACCTGGACCTGAACGGTCGCCAGGGCTTTGCCGACACCGGCGTCTTCACCGCCGCCGGCGCCTTCGGCAACCTGCCGGCCGGCGAGGCCTTCGTCGCGCCGCTGGAGAGCCGCGCACATGGAACCCTCGTGTTCGACGCCGCCCTGCCGGTGGACGACCCGCATGGCGACGTCTCCGGCGCCCCAATGGTGATCGAAGTACGCGACGGTCTCGCCCGTAGCGTTGCCGGCCCCGGCGCCGACGACCTGCAAGCCGTCTTTGACCGTCTGGGCGAGAACGCCCGCAACATTGCCGAACTTGGCATCGGCACCAACCCGGCCACCCGCATCAGCGGCAACGTCCTCGAATGCGAAAAAGTCGTCGGCACCGCCCACGTGGCGCTCGGCAACAGCCTGCACATCGGCGGCGCCACCGACGTCCCCTTCCACAGCGACGGCGTCATCAACCGGCCCACCATCCTGGCCGGCGACACGCCGCTCATCGAGGACGGGCGACTGGCGATGTGAGCGGGCCTCGGGCGCGGCTTGCGCGAACCGTCGG
>JAPPFO010000218.1 GCA_028875175.1 Chloroflexota bacterium
GGCGACGACGGATCCGGGAACGACCGGCTCGATCGTTCAGGAAGCCGCGCCGGCCAACGGGGCACAGAGCCAGAGCCTGACGGGCTCCCTGCTGGCGTCCGAGACGCAGGTGCCCGACTCGGGGCGGAAGGTCATTCGCACGGGCAGCATTGGGATCGTGGTGGCCGACGTGCCGATGAGCGTGAAGGCGATTCGGGGCATGGTGGCGTCGATCGCGGGGGCGTTTGTGTCACACACCGAAATTGGCGGCAACGAGCCGTACCGGATCAGCTCGATCACGCTGCGGGTTCCGGCCGAGCGCTTTGACGAGACGATCGAGCGGATTCGGTCGCACGGGCGCGAGGTGGTGGCCGAGGACGTGACCGGGCGGGACGTGACGGCGGCCTTCACCGACATCGAGTCGCGCATGCGCAACGCGCAGGCCACGGAGAAGCAGCTACTGGAGATCATGGCGACTTCCAGAACCGTGCAGAGCACGCTGGAGGTGCAGCGCGAAGTCGCCAAGGTGCGCGAGCAGATCGAGATGTTCCAGGGGCAGCTGAATGTGCTGGCCGACCAGGCGGCGCTGTCCACCATCACGGTGAACCTGCACCCGGTGCCGGACCTGCGCGTGGAGCGGCGCGCGCCGGACCGGTACGCCATGCATGAGTCGGTCGAGTTCCCCATCACGGTGATCAACGACGGGACGGTGGAACTGCGCGAGGTCGTTCTGCGCGATCAGCTGGACCCGGACCTGGTGTTCCAGTTTGCGACGAAGCCGGGGCAGTACGAAGAGGCGACACACAGCGTGGTTTGGACGATCGACCGGATGGCGCCGGGCCAGTCGCTGGAACTGCGCACGACCGCGCGCCTGGAGGGTGACGGCCGGACGATGGAGGTGCGGGCGAAGGCGAGCACGGCGAGCGACGTTCGCGGCGCAGACCTGGACCACGACGAGGTCAGACTGCCGTTCTTCGTCGACCTCGGCCTGGACAAGGAACGCGACGTGGAGATCCAGGTGGGACGCGAGTCGAGCTACTCGGTGGGTTATGCGAACCGGGGCAACGCCGATGCACGGGATGTGCGGCTGGTCGAAGGGTTGCCCTCAGGCATCGAGTTCATCCGAGCGACCCGGGGCGGTCAGTATGACGCGGACCAGCACGCGATCGTGTGGGAGTTCCCGGAACTGGCGCCTGGCGCCAGCGGCACGGTGAGCTACCTGGCGCGGCTGGAGTCGGCGGCGGCGCGGCAGTGGTTCACGACCTCGATCGAGGCATCCGAGCGCGACCGCGCGACCGTGGACAACCGGAGCGTGACGTTCCTGACGGCGATTCCGGAGCCCGAGGAAACCGTTGAGAAAGAGGACGCGGTCGAGGACGACCAGTGGGATCCCGGTGCGACGGTTGACAATTCGGTCGAGGTGTTGACCCGGATCGGACAGTGGGTCGCCAATGCGGCCATCGTGATCGGAATCATCGTTGCTCCGATCGGAGCGGCGGTCGGCGCCATTGGACTTGCCGCGCTTGGTGTGCACCGGACGGTGATCCGCGGGATCCGGCGGCGAACGCCATAGCACGATCGCGACTCGACGTTGCCGGTCTTATCCGACCCTCGCTCGTTTGGATGAACGGGCGAGGGTCGGGGCCTGTTCTGCGACTAGCCGCTGCTGGCGTCGACCGTTTCGGCGTGGCGCTTGAGGTAGACGAGGAGGCCGGCGATGTCGGAAGGGGTGACACCTTCGAGGCGGGCGGCCTGGCCGACGGTGGCGGGGCGGAAACGGTCGAGCCGGTGGCGGGCTTCAGTTCGCAGGGCGCGGAGGTCGAGATAGGCCAGGTCGGGCGGGATCGTGTGGTCTTCCATGGCGGCGGCGCGACGGACCTGGCCTTCCTGCTGGCGAATGTAGCCGGCGTACTTGATCTCGAACTCGAGGTGGGCGGCGGCCGCGGGCGGCGGCGGGGGATCGCCAGCGAGGTCGGCGATGAGGTCGCAGGTCATGCCGGTGCGGGCGAGGAGTTCGAGGCCGCGGGTGGTCTGGCGGAGCGGGGCGAGCTCGAGGTCGCGCAGGCGACCGTTGACCGCCGGCGTGGCGGGCACACGGAGGCTCTGCAGCCAGGCCAGGGTGGCGTCGGACCGGTCGCGCTGGCGGTGGAGGCGAGCGAGACGGCGGTCCGAGGCGAGGCCGATCTCGTGTCCGAGTTCGGTCAGGCGCCGGTCGGCGCTGTCGTGGCGGAGGAGCAGGCGGTATTCGGCGCGGGAGGTGTGGAGGCGGTAGGGCTCGGTGAGCTCGCTGGTGACGAGGTCGTCGATCATGACGCCGATGTAGGCCTGAGCGCGGCCGAGTTCGACCGGGTCCTGGCCGAGCGACCGGCGGGCGGCGTTGATGCCGGCCATGAGGCCCTGCGCGGCGGCTTCCTCATAGCCGGTGGTGCCGTTGATCTGACCGGCGAGGAAGAGGCCGCGGGCGTTGCGGACCTCGAGTGAGCGCTGGAGCTGGCGCGGCTGGACGAAGTCGTACTCGACGGCGTATCCCGGACGGAGCATTTCGGCGGACTCGAGGCCCGGGATGGTTTGAATCATGGCCAACTGCACATCGGCCGGCAGGCTGGTGTTGGCGCCCTGAACATAGACCTCGTGGGTTTGGAAGCCCTCGGGTTCGAGGAAGAGCGAGTGTGAGTCCTTGTGCGCGAAGCGGACGATCTTGTCCTCGATGGAGGGGCAGTAGCGAGGGCCGGAGGCGGTGATGGCGCCGTTGTACATGGGCGCGCGGTGCAGGTTGTCGCGGATGAGCGCGTGGGTTTGCGGCGTGGTGTGGACCTGGTAGCAGGCCATCTGGGTGCGCCAGCCGGGGGGCGGGACATGGGGATAGACGGGGTCCGGCTGGGTCTCGTACCACTCCGACCGCGGGGGCGGGTCGAAGCTGAACCAAAGGGGTTGCTCGCTGCCGTGCTGCAGGCGCGTGCGGTCGTAGTCGATGCTGGCAGCGGCAATGCGGGGTGGGGTGCCGGTCTTGAGGCGACCGAGTTCAAGGCCGGCCGCGCGTAGATCCTGAGATAGGGCGGTGGCGGGCGGTTCGCCGCGGCGGCCGCCAGGGGATTGATCGTCGCCCATGATGATGCGGCCCTGGAGGAAGGTGCCGGTAGTGACGACGGTGGCGGGGGCGCGAAGCTGCTTGCCTGTGCTGGTGCGGAGGCCGCGGACGCGCCAGGCGGGGGCTCCGTTCTCCGGTTCGTGGTCCCAAATGAGGCCATCGACGTGAGCCTCAAGGAGCGTCAGGTTGGTCTGCGTCTCCAAGACCCGCCGCATGAGCCGGCCGTAGGCGTGCTTGTCGCACTGGGCGCGGAGGGCGCGGACGGCCGGGCCCTTGCTGGTGTTGAGCTCGCGGATCTGGATCTGGGTGCGGTCGGTGTGGCAGCCCATCTCGCCGCCGAGGGCGTCGATCTCGCGGACGAGGTTGCCCTTGGCGGGGCCGCCGATGGACGGGTTGCAGGGCATCTGGGCGACCGTGCCGAGGTTGGTGCTCAGCAGGGCGGTGCGGCGGCCCATGCGGGCGGCGGCCAGAGCCGCCTCGCAGCCGGCGTGGCCCGCGCCGACGACCAGGACGTCGAAGCCGTCGGCGGGGGAGCGGGAACGTCGCAAACGCATGGCCTCATCTTCACACGCGCCGGTGCGTTTCGGTCCGATTTCAGGTTTGGCGGCGATATACACTCAGATACTCGCGCCGCCGTCATCGTGGCGTGCCGTGGCGCCGCTGGAGCCTTCTATCGCCGTGCAGGACTCCGATCCCAACGCCCAACTGATCGATGCCTTCGTGGTTCCCACGGACACGGGGAGCGCGGTGCTGATCGACGCCGACTACGGGCGGCTGGACGCCGTGGCCGGGCCGTTTCAGATCGCGCTGTACAGCCGGTTGCCTCTCTCGATGGGGGAGCTGGCGGTGATTCGGGCGCGGGTGGAGGCGGATTTGTTCACCCACGCGGTGCGGACAGCGACAGAGGGCCGGCGGTGGGTGCTGGCGCTGCTAATGGGGCTGCTGGAGCTGGGCACGGTGGGCGTGCTGCTGGCGTTCCTTTTTCTGAACCGCGAGCCGGTACACGCGGTGGTGGCCTGGGCGGCGCCGCTGGGATTCCTGCCGGGTGTTCTGCACGCGTGGCGCGCAGTGACTCGCCGGCGGGCCGGGGCGAGCGCCCGGGCGACGTTGGAGGTTGGCGAATTACTTCCGACCATTGCCGTTGGGCGCGACGGGGAATCGCTGGCTCGGCTGCGCGATCTCTGGCGGAATATCAACCAGCCCAATGAGCCGCGCGACCTGATGCGCCTGGAGCGGGTTGCGCGAACCCGAGTGCGCTGGCCGGAGGCGGCACGGTTCTATCGAGCCCTGGCGGCCGCACCCGACGCCGCCACCCCGCCGGGTCGCCTGGCCTGGCTGCGGGCACTCGCGCGCCGCCGAGGATCGGCTCCGCAGCCGCTGACGCACCTGGAGGCTCGCTCGCAATGATGAACCTGGCCTGCTGGGCGGTGCCGATTCGTGACGGCTACGTGCTGCGGGCCGACCGGTCGACGGCCGCGATTCTGCAGGCGGCGCCAGCCCGGAGTCCGCAGTTCTGGGGCTGGCGCATCGCGCTGATCCAGCCGCAAAGCCAGCAGTTCTCGGCGCCGCTGGCCGCGCGGGCAGCGGTGATGGCGGTGGATTACGCGCGCCTGGCGGGAGGCGCCTTGCCAGAGGATGGATCGACGGGTCGCGGCCGAATCATGCTCTGGATGGAAGTGGCGCTGGGGCTGGCTCTGATCATCGCCTCGGGCGGCCACTGGGTACCGGCGCTGGCCGGCACGTGGCTGCTGGCCGGCCCGCGCGGGTTTGGCAGGGTGGTTGGCCTGGATGGCCTAGCAGCCCTGGCGCCCACCGCGCCGGCGCAGCAGCCGCTGGTCAGCTCCGACGCTCACGCCGGGCTTGGCCGCATCGAGCGCGCGATGCGGGAGGTCGACGACGACAGCGCGGCCTACGCGCTGGGCGCCGTGAAGGCGCGGGCGGATGGGCTGGACGAGGTTGCCGAGGTGTACGAGGCGCTGGCGGAGGGCGCGCACCCGTCCACGCTGCCGCCGCACATCGGCTTCTGGGTCGCGGACGAGACCCTGCACAACCCGTGGCGGCTGGCGCTGCCGGCACCGACCGCAGCGACCGGGGACGCCGCATGAGCAACTACCCCGAGGACGCCGGGCCGTGATTGCCGAGGGCGTGCGCGTCGACATCCCTATTGACGAGTCGCGCTATCGCCGGTTGCTGCGCCCGACGGACTGGCAGGACGAGACGGCCAAGCTGGCCGGCGTCTACGCCGAGCGCACGATCTACGAAGGTCCAATCGGCGGTTTGCGCGAGGGTCGCGTGCTGGAATTGACGGCGGGCGACTCCGCGGCCGAGATTCGAATCGCGATCGACGCGGCGCCCAACACGCTGACGCTGCCGGTGCTGGCGGCCGGGCGGGCGGTGGCACGGGCGTTTGGAACGCCGGCCAGCGACCGGCGTTCGCTGCTCTCGCGGGTGGCGCTGCTGCTGTACGTGGTGGAGCCCGCCGCATACGGGGACATACCCCAGCCGGAGCAGCCGGCGTTTGGACTGGCCGCAGCCTTGCGGTTGCTGGCCTCGCCGGTCCGGCCGCGGGCGTGGGCCGCGCTGCGCGCATCGCTGGACGCCTTTGAGCCATCGTTCGTCCTGGACCTCCGTGACGGCGGCGCGGCGATTGAGGCCCAGGAACTCGCCTTGATCATCCATGCGCACGGACAGCAGCCGGACGTGCGGTGGCATGACGACCGCCGCGCGCGAATTGGCGCGGACGAAGGGCAACGCGCCGCGGATGAGATTCGGCGGCGAGGCATCAGCCTGCTGACACCGCAGGACGAGGACCTGCACATGGCCGGGATTCTTCCGCTGGCGCCGGGGCTGCTGGCGACCGCCCCGGGTCAGCCGCCGGATCGCACGCTGGCCTCATGGGCAGCGCACCGGACCGGGGCGATTGGCGCTTCGGCGGTGTCGGTGGGTCGAATTGGGAGCCAACGCGCGGCGGCCCTGGCCGCGGCCGCAGGCGCCGTCTTCATTGCCGGGCCGGCCGCCGTGGCGCCGGAGACGCTGTAGATGCGGACCGAGCCAGCGTCCGTGGCGAGCGTGCCGGCCGAACGGGACGATCCCGCGGCGATTCCACTGGACTACGTGCCGATTCCCGCCGGTCCGAACGGTTCGGTGTTGATCGCGCACGATCGGCATCGGCTCCGGCAGGTGGCGGGGCGAATGCTGATCCCGGCTCGCACGCTGCGGGTGGACGAGCTGCCGGGCGACGCCTCGGCGGTGGATCGGATCGAAGCCAAGGCCGTGCGAGAGCTACGACGCTGGGGTCGCCATGCGCGAGCCCGGCAGTGGGCGCACGTGCTTGCGGCGGCGGGATTGCCATTCCTGGTCGCGTCGTTGCTGGGGCTGCTGTCGGTGCCGATTCGCAATATCCCGGCTGTGGGAGGCGCGGTTGCCGACTTCCTGGGCAGCGCGGGCGGTTCCCTGGGCGGCCTGCCGCTGGCCATCGTTATTTCCCTGCTGCCGGCCGCCTGGTTGATTCGCCGCGCCCATGGACGGATTGCGGCGCGACCGCTTGCTCGCGGCGCCGAAGGCGCCCTGGGGGTCGCCGACCTCCAAGTGCGCGAGGAGGCGGGGCCGTTCCTGGCGGCCGCCGATGGGCTGCTGGCGGACATTGGGGGTCTAATGAGTGGACGGGCGCGGATCGACGGCCAGCGAGCGTTGCGCCTGGCGACCAGGTTCGACCGGCTGAAGCAGTTGGCGGCGCACTACGACCAGGGCGCGGTGCACGCCTTCGCGGCTGACATGGCCGCCCAGTTTCGCCTGGCCGGCCGGCCGCCGCGGCGCTTGATTCCGGGACTGTACGCGCGGCGGAACTCGGTGCACATCGCCTCGGTGATCGCGCCGTACGACCCGGCCTCACGGTCGCGGACACCCACGTTTCTAACCGTTCCGGCGATTCTCTTGCTGGGCGCTCTGACGGCGGTGGTGACCTTCCTGGCCGCCGGAGTCTTTCGGTTGAGCGCCGACGACGCGCTGATCCTGCTTCAGAACGAGGCGGTGGTGTTTCCTGGCAGCGGCGGCGTGCTTGCGCTGGGCAAGGGGTTCGACCAGCCCGACGATTCCGGCCTGGGCACGCTGAGCGTGGTGCAGGGTCCGGGACTGTTCTGGAGCTGGCCGCAGCCGGTGACGGATCGGCGGCTCATAAATCTGACGGACCGAGCGGCGCCGGTGACGCTGATATTTCCAACGGAAGCCGAGCCGGAAGACCTGGTTGTGGATTTCCAGTACGACGTGACCGATCTGACCGCGTATATCCGGCTGGGGGTACCCGAGCTGGCGGATCGGCTCATCGCCGCCGTTCTTCAGGAAGGGCTTACGCAATTGCTGGCTTCTTGGCGGGATTCGCTGGTGACCGAGCACGAGGGCAACAACGTGACGGTGAATGAGGAGTTGCGGTCGGGCATGGACGACTTTCTGAACCAGTTTGTGGACATCGCCAACGCCAACGAACGGCTGACGGGCCTGGGGATCATCCTGAAGCCGCGGCCGGACTTCAGCATTCAGCGAACCTGAAGCCCGCGCACTCCGTCCAGCCGCCGCGCGATAATCAGGCATGGCGACGATGGGTGAAATGCTGCGCGCGGCGCGGGACCAGGCCGGGCTGAGCCTTGAGGCGGTGTCGAGCGCCACGCGGATTCCGCGCCACAATTTAGTTGCACTGGAGACTGACAATCTGGACGTGTTGCCGGCAGAGCCGTTCACGCGGGGGCTGATCCGCGTGTATACGCGGGCTCTCGCGGTACCAGAGGAGCCGGTGTTGAACGCCTATGCGGTGGCCCTGCGCACACGACGCGAGGCGGCCGGCGCGCCCGACCGGGCGATGCGCCGTCGCCAGGGGCGAATGATCGCCGGGGCGGTTGCCGTGGCGGCGGTGATCGTGGCGGCGGTGGTGCTGGTTGTCCGATCCGGCGGACTGCCCATGCCGGCGGCTTCGGAGTCACCTGCACCTACCTCGTCACCAGCGGGCGCCGGGCTGCGGGCCGGCGGCGTGCTGGAACTGGTGGCCGTACGCCCAACTGAAATCGTGGTTGTGGTGGATGGCCGGCCGGTCTTTGACGGACAGATCTCGGCCGGGTCGAGCCAGACATGGTCGGCGCAGCGGGACATCGCGGTGCGGGCCGAAGCGCCCGATGCGATTGAGGTGCGAATCGACGGCGTCGCGATTGGATTGCTGGGTCCGCCGGGCGGATCGTATCAGCGGACCTGGCAAGTTGACGCCGGTGGCTGAGCCAACGACGTCCCCGAACGACGACCGTACCGGTCAGCGGTCCGCGGACCGGGATGCCCGCGGGTGGATAGCCGGTCTACCCAACCTGTTGACCGGATTCAGGGTCGCGGCGATTCCGGTGGTCATCTGGTTGCTGCTCTGGGACGGCCAGGCCTCGAACCAGGCGGCAGCCTGCCTATTCATCGTGGCGGGCATCACCGACGTGCTGGACGGACTGATTGCCCGGCGCTTCGGGTCCGGCACCCAGCTGGGAATCTTCTTCGACCTGGTGGGCGACAAGCTGGTGGTGGCGGCGTTGGTGATCACGATGGTGGAACTGGGCTGGATTCCAGGGTGGATCGCATTTGGCTTTATCGCACGCGAGCTGTTTGTGATGGGGATGCGGGCCTACGCCGGGGCGCAGGGCGTTACGGTAAGCGCGGGACAGCTGGGCAAGATGAAGATGATGTGGCAATACATGGGGCTGACGGCACTGATCTGGGACCGGGTGCCGCTGACCTGGGCCCTGGTGATGTTTGCGCTGGCCATGACGATTGCGTCGGGTCTCTACTATCTCGTTAGCGTTACACGTGAACTACGCGGACGGCCCGCGCCGGACGTTCCGGACCCGCTCTGAGGTGGCGCCGACATGAGTGACTTGAACGTTCTGCGAGTTGGCGTGGTTGGCGCCACGGGGCTCTTTGCCCCCACGTATCTGAATCCGGCGGTCGATCTGCCGGACCTGGAATTGCGCGCGATTGCCGCACGACGGCCGGGGCCGCTGGCGGAGACGGCGGCGGCCTACGGAATGCCGGACACGCACACGGACTGGCGCGATCTCGTGGCGCGCGACGACCTGGACGTGGTGGCGATCGTGACGAGCAACGCCATGCACCACCCGGTGGCGATTGCCGCGCTGGAGTCGGGCAAGCACGTGTTGTGCGAGAAGCCGCTGGCCAATACGGCCGAACAGTGCGCCGAGATGGTGGCGGCGGCGGAGAGCTCGGAGCTGGGGCACGGCCTGGGGCACTACATGCGGTTCGCGGAACCGATGCAGACGGTGCGGCGCCTGATCGACGAGGGCGAGATCGGTGAGGTTCAGGCGATGTTCGGTCGCATCTGGCAGCCGCGCGCCCTGCACGAGCCGGTGCAGTGGTGGATGACGGAGGAGGAGTGCCCGGCCGGGTCGATCGGCCTGCTGGGCGTACACCTGCTGGACCTGGCGCGGTACCTCACGGACAGCGAGATCACGGCCGTGATGGCTCACCTGCCGATCGTGGTTCCCGAACGGCCGGACATGGGTGACATTTCGCGGGTGGACGCCAACCGCTGGTCGGTGGAGAACCCGCAGGGGGCGGATCCGGGAACGCCGATGGCGCAAGTCACCGCGAGCGATTTCGGCACGATCCACGGCGAGATGGCATCCGGCGCACTGTTCACTTTCACGGCGGGACAGACGACCTTTACGCGGCCCGGACCCACGCCCGACGTGCAGGTGCACGGGTCGCGAGCGTCGGCGTTCGTGCGCTACTCGGGCGGCAACCGGCGGGCTGGCCAGGTGAGCCTGGTGCGCGGGGTCGACACTGAGGTGATAGACGTGCCGGTGCGGGTCCACGAGTCGCCGCGGGCGCAGAACACGGCGATGTTCCGGGAGATCGTGATTCCGGGGTTGCGGGCGAGTGCCGCGGGCGAGCCCAGCCGGCTGGCGAACTTCCACGACGGGCTGGCGGTGGCGCGGGCGGTGGACGCGGCGCGGGAGTCGGAGCGGACGCGGGCGTGGGTGGCGGTGGGGTGAGCTGGAACGCTGGCCGAGCGTTGGCCGCCACCAAGTATATGGTCTATACTGGACTATAATGTTACCCCGAGGTAATAGCGCTGGATTCTCCTGAGTCCGACCACACCTGGACCGTGGCCGAGGCCAAGGCGCGGCTCTCTGAGGTCTTGCGGCTGGCCGAGGAGGAGGGTCCACAGCGTATTGGCAAGCGGAAGTCGTTTGTGGTGGTTCCCGCCGAGACGTGGGAGAGACATGTGCCGCCGCGCAAGCCGCTGGGGCAATGGCTGGTTGAGAACATGCCGCGGGGCGCTGATATCCCGATTCCAGACCGGCGTGAGCCCGGTCGCGAGATTCCGTTCAGCGACGAGGACGCGTATTGAGCGGCTTTCTTCTGGACACCAACGTGGTTTCGGAGGCAGCCAGGCTCGCACCGGATGCGCGTGTTATGGCGTTCCTTGCCGATCAGAGGGACTTATGGCTCTCCCCGGTCGTGCTGCACGAGCTCGAGTTCGGTGTGCAGCGTCTACCCGAGGGACGACGTCGCGGACGCCTGCGCGTCTCGCTCGCAGCGTTCATCCGTGAATTCGAAGACCGAATCATGCCTTTGGGGCGCAGGGAAGCGGAAGCGGCGGCTTCTCTCCGGGCGCAGGCACAGCGAGCCGGGCGTGCCCTCAGCCTGGGCGACGCCCTGATTGCGGGAACGGCGCAGGCCAATCAACTGTGCCTAGCTACGCGCAATGTCGCGGACTTTGAAGTCCTGGACGTTCAGGTGTCGAATCCCTGGGACTGGAGTGAGCCTTAGGTCGCGACGGCAACTGCGGCCTTCGCGAGGAGGCTTTCCATAGAGCTTCGGCGCGGACTTGCCGATGGCCGAGTTTGCTCAGTTGGCTGAGTAGATTCACTCAACGCATTGAGTAACTCGTCGCGTCCGACGAGTTGCCGTCGGACGGCAGACTGCGGACTGTTCGCCGATGCGCGCTAGGTCAGCGGGACTTCGGCGGCGCTTTCGAGGCGCCAGCGGGCGCTGAGTTGCTGGCGGCGGACCATGTCGGCGTACCAGCCGCCGTGGGCCACAAGCTCGTCGTGGGAGCCGGCGGCGGCGACCCCGCCGTCGCGGAGGACGATGATGCGGTCGGCGCGGCGGACGGTGGCCAGGCGGTGGGCGATGACGAGGGTGGTGCGGCGGAGGGTGAGGCGGTCGAGGGCTTCCTGGATCAGGGCTTCGGTTTCGGCGTCGACCGCCGAGGTGGCTTCGTCGAGGATTAGGATTGGGGCGTCTTTGAGGACGGCCCGGGCGATGGAGATGCGCTGCTGCTGACCGCCGGAGAGGCGGACGCCGCGCTCGCCGACGCGGGAGTCGTATCCATTAGGGAGGCGCTCGGCGAACTCGTCCACGTTGGCGGCGCGGGCGGCCTCAAGGATTTCCTCTTCGGTGGCGCCGGGGCGGCCGAAGGCGATGTTGTCGCGGATGGTGCCGGCGAAGAGGAAGACTTCCTGCAGGACCAGCGAGATGTTGGAGCGCAGCCAGACCATCGGCAGGTCTCGGACGTCAATGCCGGAGACTCGCACCGCGCCGCCATCGACGTCGTAGAACCGCGGGACCAGGTGAGCGCAAGTGGATTTGCCGACGCCGGTGGGGCCGACCAGGGCGATGAGTTCGCCGGGCTCCGCGTTGAAGGACACGCCTTGCAGGACTGGTTCCTCTGGTTCGTAGCGGAAGTCGACGTTGTCGAACTCGACCGACCACTCGGGCGCGGCGGGGGCCGTGGCGTTCGGCTTGTCGCGCAGGTCGGTTTGGATTTCCAGCAACTCAAATACGCGTTCGGTGCTGGCCATGGCCTTTTGGATGTTCTCGCTGATGGCGGCCAGCTGGATGACGGGTTGGTAGATCAGGCCCAGGTAGACGACGAAGACGAACAGGTCGGCCACCGGCACAACGCCGCGCAGGGTGAGGTCGCCGCCGACGGCCACGACCAGGATGAGGCCGAGGCCGGCAAGGAGTTCGATCATTCCGGCGGGAACCAGGGAGAAGAACTGTGCCTTTTGGATGTCGTCGCGGTAGCGCTGCCAGTCGCGCTGGACGATGCGCAGCTGCTCGCGCTCGCGGCCGAAGGCCTTGATGACGGCGTAGCCGGCGATGCCCTCGGTGACCGTGGCGGTGACCTTGGCCACGGATTCGCGCACCACACGCCAGGAGCTGCGGATGTGCGGAAACAGGAACCGGCCGGCCACGAGAATGATGGGAATCGGCAAGAGCGCCAGCAGGGCCAATTGCCAGTTGATGATGAACAGCGCAATCAGCATGGCGGCCGGTAATGCAATGGCAATGACGGTTTCGGGGATGCCGTGGGCGACGAAGTCCTCGACGGTTTCCACGTCGCCCACCGACCGGGACACCAGCGAGCCCACGCGCCGGTCGGTGAAGAAGCGGTGGGGCAGGGTCTGGATGTGGCGGTAGAGGTTGACCATCATGGCCTGCTGCACGTTGTAGGCCGCCCAGTGGGACAGCAGGCCGTAGGTGTAACGAGCGGCGGCGCGCACCAGGTAGGCGCCCACCAGGGCCGCCACGACGACGAGCATGGCGTTCTCGGCGGTGGTGCCGTCGGCGTGCCAGATCAAGATCTGGCGGACGAACAACGGTGGCACCAGCCCGCTGGCCGTGAAGAGCAAGCCAGCCGCGACCGTGCCGATGAGCATGCCGCGCTCGGCGCGGGTGAAGCGTGACAATTGCCGGAGAAATTTCACGCCCGAAGCCTAGCGAGGCAGGCGTCGCGAAGCCAATGCCCGGGGCACGGCTGCGCGAGAATGGCGAGTGTGCATTTTGGGGCTTCAAGACGCATGGCCTACGACGAGGGATTGGCGCAGCGGATACGCGAGGCGCTGGCGGACGCCGACGGGCTGATGGAACGGCGGATGTTCGGCGGGATTGCCTTCATGTTGCACGGGAATATGGCCGTGGGCATCAGCGGCGATGAGCTGATGGTGCGGGTGGGGCCGGAGGGCTATGACGAGGCGTTGGCGCAGCCGCATGCGCGGGTCTTTGACATGACGGGTCGGGTGATGCGGGGCTGGGTAGTGGTGGCGGCCGAGGGCATCGCGGATGACGCGGCGCTGGACGGGTGGGTTGAGAAGGGCACCGACTATGCGCGCTCGCTGCCGCCGAAGTAGGACGGACGTGTAGGTTAAGTCCGGGCCGCCGGAAACCTTTCGGCAAAGCCCGGGGAATCTCGCAGCGCGTTCCGAGGGCGGACGGTCGCGCCGCCGCACGACCCACGAGGTTGGATAGGAGACTCGCTGTGAAGTACACCCGCGAAGTCGTGATCGACCTGCCGCGCGATCGCGTGATCGAGCTATTCGACGACGCCGACAACCTGACGAAGTGGCAGGAGGGCTTGCAAGCCTTCGAGCACGTCAGCGGAGAGCCCGGACAGCCCGGCGCGAAGTCGCGCCTGGTGTACGACTACCGCGGGCGCAGCTTCGAGATGTTCGAGACGATCACCGAGCGCAACCTGCCCGACGAGTTCTCCGGCATCTACGAGACCGACGGTGTCTGGAACCTGATGAAGAACCGGTTTGAGGAAGACGGACCGGACCGCACGCGCTGGATCGCCGAGTCCAACTTTCGCCCCCAGGGGATCAAGATGAAGGTGATGGCGATCCTTCTGCGACCGCTGTTCACCGCAAGGACAAAGAAGACCCTGAACGACTTCAAGGCATTTGCCGAAGGCGAGGGGCGCGGGGACTAGCGGCCCCGACGTCGCGGTGGCGTGTACCTTTGGTTCAAGACCGCCGACTGTGTTGCGGCATGGTGCGTGGCGACTGGCAGCGCGTCCCGCGGGTTGACCGTGGCGCCGCTCGATGATCCACCGAATTGGAATGGAGACTCTCCGTGAAGTACACCCGTGAAGTCACGATCGACTTGCCGCGCGATCGCGTGATCGAACTCTTCATGGACCGGGACAACATGCCGAAGTGGCAGACGGGGCTGAAGAGCTTTGAACACGTCAGCGGCGAACCCGGGCAAGCCGGGGAGACCTCCCGGCTGGTGTACGAGCATCGCGGCCAAGACGTGGAGATGACCGAGACGGTGGTATCGCAGAACCTGCCCGACGAACTGGCGGGTACTTACGAGACCGAAGGCGTGTGGAACTTCATCAACAACCGATTCGTGGAAGAGGGACCGGACCGCACGCGCTGGATTGCCGAGACGGAGTTCCGCTTCTCCGACTGGAAGATGCTGATGATGTCCATCGTCATGCGGTTTGCATTCACGGGGCAGACGAAAAAGACTCTGCACGACTTCAAGGCGTTTGCCGAGGGCGAGGGACGCGGGGAGTAGGAGTCCTTGTCGCGGGCGCTAGTGGCTGTGGAGTGGCGGCCCGTCATGTTTGTGGGCGGATGTTGGATTGTTTCCGGCGTCTGAGTGATCAGCGGGCTCGACATGAATGAGCGCCTCGCCCAGGAAAGGGATGGCGTGGGCGAGCTCGTGGGAGACGCGCTTCGCTAGTTCGTGCGCCTCCTTCAGCGACAGGTCTTTGCTAGCCGTAAGGTGCACTTCCGCGTGCAGGCGGTGGCCGATCCAGCGTGCCCGTGACCGGGTAATGGCACGCACTCCTTGGACGTGCAGGGCCTCATGCTCCACGTTGTCAAGGATCTCCGGGTCGACTCCGTCGAGCATGCGCCCGAATACCGTTTTGGCGGAGTCGTACACAATCTTTGCGATGAGTGCGCTGATGCCCAGCCCCACGATGGGGTCGGCTATCGGGAAGCCTGCCCAGATCGTGATGGCGCCGGCGACGACGGCGAGGCTGGCCAGCCCGTCCGTCCGGGCGTGGTATCCGTCGGCCACCAGCGCGGCGCTGTTGATTTCGCGTCCAACGCGGATGCGGAACAGCGCGACAGCCTCGTTACCGATGAAGCCGATGGCCCCGGCCGCGGCAACGGCCCACACCAGTTGAACGTCTCGCGGGTTGAGCAACCGATCGACGGACTGGTAGGCGGCCACGATTGCGCTGGACAAGATCACGAGAACGATGGTTGCTCCGGCGAGGTCCTCGACCCTGCCGAAGCCATAGCCGAACCGCCGCGTTGCCGCGCGGCGTGCAAACAGGAAGGCAATCCACAAGGGAACCGCCGTCAGCGCATCGCCAACGTTGTGGATGGTGTCGGCCAGCAACGCCACGCTTCCAGACACGGCAAAGACGGCCGCCTGGAGCACCGCGGTAATCCCGAGGCCCACGAATGACCACTTGATGGCCCAGATGCCACGGCTGGTCGTCGCAATGGACGGGTCGACTGCGCCGTGGGTGTGGGCGTGCTTCTCGTTTTCCCCGTGATGGTGATGCATAGCCCCGAATCTTGCCCGAATGCGCAACTCGTAGCTAACAGGAGGGCTGCGTGCCGCGCCCTGCGTGACAACGGGATAGACACACGGCGAGCACACTTCACCCGCGCCGGCCACGAGGCGGACGGTATCTCCGCACCGTGGTCAGGACGTTGAAATGACGGAGACGGCAATGGTGCCGGACCTGCCCGACGAACGGGCGGGCACCTACGAGACCGAAGGCGCGTAGCACTACATCAATAAGCGGTTTGTGGAAGAGGGACCCGACCGCACGCGCTGGACTGCCGAGACGGAGTTCCGCTCTTAGGACTGGAAGATGTTGCTGATGTCGATTGTGATGCGTTTCGCATTCACCGGGCAGATAATGAAGGCTCTGCGCGATTCCAAGGCCTTCGCCGAGAGCGAAGGGCACGACGAGCAGCGGCCGTCAGCAACTCCCGGCTGATTGAGCGAGGGGTGATTGCGCGTGGGGTCCGCCAAACGCGAGTCCCCCAAGAACGCAGTTTGCAGCCTAAGCCGTGGCGGCGGCTTCAATGTCCCTTAGTGACAGATGGGGGTTGTCCGCGTCCTTCCACTCGACCCGCCCATTGCTGGTGCGTCCCACGACAACGGCAGACGCAGTGGAGGGGGCTGGAAA
>JAPPFO010000017.1:0-9833 GCA_028875175.1 Chloroflexota bacterium
GCCAGAAGCAGTCGTGGACGGGTGACCAGGGCACGGGCGATGGCCACCCGCTGCTGCTGGCCGCCGGAGAGTTCAACAGGGGTGTGGTCGACCCGGTCGGCTAGCCCGACAGTGGCCAGCGCCTCCAACGCCCGATCCCGGCGCTTGCGCGCGCCGGCGTACATGAGCGGTAGTTCCACCTGCTCGCGCGCGGTCATGCGCGGCAGCAGATTGAACGATTGAAAGACGAAGCCGATCTTGCGCAGGCGGATGTCGGCCAGCGCGTCCTCGCTGAGGCCTTCCACGTCCTCGCCGTCCAGCCGGTAGCTGCCGTCGGTTGGACTATCCAGGCAGCCCAGGAGGTTCATGGCTGTGGACTTGCCCGAGCCCGAAGGTCCCATGATGGCCACCATCTCCCCGGGTTCAATGGTGAACGTGACGCCACGCAGAGCTTCCACTTTCATGTCACCCATCTGATACGTCTTGGTTAGGCCGACGGCTTCGATCGTCGGCGGCGGGCGGTCACAAGCCGCTGCCATGGCTATCCGCCCCCACCTCCGCCGGCCGCACCGCCGCCGCCACCGGCGCCCGCCCTTTGGCCGCCCTGGCCGCCTTGGCCGCGCTGACCCTGGAATTGCCCGGGCTGGACGCCGGGTGGCGGCGTACGGCCCTGGAAGCCCGCGGGCGGCCCGCCCTGGCCGGATTGACCGCCGCCCGCGCCACCCTGGCTTCCCTGGAGGTTTGGCGCGGCTTGGCCGGCCGCCGGTTGAACTGCGCCCTCGGCCGGCTGAGCACCGCCAGACGCCGGTTGCGCGCTGCCCGCGCCTGTCCTGGCACCTGCCTGGCCGCCGATCTGGCCGCCCTGGCCATCCGCGCCTTCTGCCGCCTCGCGAGCGGCCTGGGCGGCTGCCCGCGCTTCCGCAAGGGCCTGCGCGACATTTGGCATAACGAAGTCGCCGGCTTCCAGGCCGGAGACAATCTCGATCAGCAGCCGGCCGCTAAGGCCCGTCTGAACGACGCGGCGGCTCGACGATCCGTCCGTGGCGGCCACGAATACAAGGCCGCCCCGCGGGGTCGTCTGTACCGCCGCCTTGGGGACGACAATCACATTGCGCGCTTCCGCGACCAGGATCTCGACGTCTGCGGTCAGTCCCGCCCTCAATTGCTCATCCGGCGCGTCCAGCGCAATGTCGACTGGGAAGGTCACCAGACCCTGATCGACTTCGCCCTGGGCTGCAATCCAGGCCACCTTGCCCGTGTACTCACGATCGTCCAGAGCCGCGAAGGTCAGGTCGACGGGCTGACCTTCCTCCAGCATCCCAATATCGTTCTCATCGATGTTGATGCGAACTCGCAGGCTGTCAGACACGCCGACGGTGAGAAATGCGGCGGAGACTCGCTCGCCAACATCGGCGTCCACGGCGAGAACGACGCCCGTGGTCGGCGAGATGAGCGTTGCGTCGGCCAGAGCCGTGCGCGCGGTTTCGAGCGCGCGTCTGGCGTCCGACAGGGCCAGTTCCAGACGCTCGACCCCAAGCGGATCGGGCTCAGGCTCGGCGTCCTCCCGCAGGTCGGCCAGATCAATCTCGGCGCGGGCGATTGCCAGGTCGGCCTGGCGCAGTTGCGATGCGTCAGCCCCAGCCAGCAAGTCGGCCAGCCTGGCCTCGGCATCGGCCAGGCCGGCCAAGGCCGAGCCGACATTTTGTTCCGCGACACGAACGTCTTCTTCAGCCAGCCGCACGTCCTGTTCGGCCAGCTGCACGTCTTCCCGTGCTTTGCGCACATCGGCAGGATCGGCGCCCGCGATGAGGTCAGCCAGCCTGGCGCGCGCCACGGTCAGGGAGCTCTCGGCCGAAGCGACGTTCGCGCGGCGCGTCGCCAGATCCGTTGCGCTCGCGTCGGCCAGCAGGTCCTCCAACTCAGCCGCGGCGGCGGCCTCGCTGCGCTGCGCGGTTGTGATCGCCTCGTTGAGTTCCACAAGGTTTGGACCCGCCGCCAGGTCGTCACGGGCGGCCTGTGCGACGGCCAGGTTGGCTTCGGCGGCGGCCAGGTTGGCCTGAGCCTCCGCAAGCTCTTCCGGGGTGGCGGGCTCCAACGCCTTCTGATAATCGAGCTGCGCCTGGTGATAGACCACGCCGGCGCGTTCCTTGGCCTCGGAGCTGGCATTGCTGCCGGTGCGAACCGTGTCGTCATGCGTCAGCCGTGCCTGTTCGAGCGCTATTTCGGCATCGCGGATGTCGTCCGGGCTCGGCTTGGCCTGCAAATCGGCCAGGCTCACCGCGGCGGAAATGACGGCGGCTTGGGCGCTGGCCAGCTTCGCCTCAGCGTCGGTCAGGGCGGCCGGGTGGTCGGCCACCGCGTCGTCCAGGTCGCGCTGAGCGGCCGTCACAGCCTCCTGCGCAGCCACCAGGCTGTCGCGCGCACGCTGGACTTCAAGCCCGGTCGCACCGGCCAACAGATCGGCCAGGGCGCCCTGCGCGCTTATCAGCGAGGCTTCAGCCGACGTCACGCTGCTTTCGGCTTCGGCGACGTCTGTTTCCGTTGCGTCGGCCAGCAAATCAGCCAGGCTGTCGCGGGCCGTATTCACTTGCGCCTGAGCCGAGGTCACCCGCGCCTGGGCGGAAGCGACGTTCGCCCGGGCCGAGGCGACTTGCGCGCTGGACGAGGCCACCGAGGCTTCGGCCGACGCAATGCTGGCCGCGTCCGGCGGAATCTGCAGGTCCTCAAGTGCGGCACGAGTCTCTTGCAGATCCAGTTCCGCGCGACGCAGGGCGTACACGTCGGGATCAGGTTCCAGGTCCTCGAGAAAATCAGCCAGGTCCAGTTCGGCCCGGCGTAGCGCCGAGACGGCGTCGTCGATGTCGCGCGTCAGGTCGTCCGCTTCCTGCAAGGCCAAGACGTCGCCGGCGGACACCATGTCACCGGCGCCCACCTTGAGTTCGGTGAGCACCCCGGCATTCTCGAATCCGACTTGCACCAGCGTTCCGAAGTCCAGCGTGCCGGTGGCCGGCACCGTGACCAACAGATCCTGTCGTACGACTTCCACCGGCTGCGGCGGCGCTACCACCACTTCCTCTTCCTGCACGCGCGGCAGCACGACGTAGAAGACGAAGGCGCCAAGTGCCGCGAGCAGCAGGAGCCATAGCCAGAATCGGCGCACTAGTCTGACCAATGCCCTGACGGGCCAGGCAACGACGCGACCGATTCGGCGCAGCCGGGCAGCTCGTGGAGGCGGTTGATCCTGCTCCGACGGATTCAGCGTCATGGCGTCACTCGGTGGATTTCCCATCTGCCGCGGAGCTTAGTACGAAGCCTATGCAGGCAGTGTGCACGTGGCGTGCATCTCCAATGCACCCGGACGTCTCGCGGGTATAGGGCTCTCATGGTGGCGTTGGGTCGAGTGGAAGCCGCAGGCTGACCGTGGCGCCTGGCGCGTCGGTGTTGTTGCGGGCGACAGCGTCGCCCCCATGTGCGTGCGCGATGCCGCGGACAATGGCCAGGCCCAGCCCGGTCCCGCCCTGAGCCCGGCTACGCGAACTGTCAGTGCGGTAGAAGCGGTCGAAGATTCGTGATAACTCGTCGGATCCAAAGCCGGGGCCGCTGTCGACAACGTCCAGCGACACCCAGTCTTGCCGCGGCTCGCCCGTCGTCAGGCTTGCGCTGACCGCAATGGCGCCGCCACTCGGTGTGTGGCTCAGCGCATTGCGCACGAGATTATCGAGAGCTTGGTCTATCCGGGTTCGGTCGACAACGAGCTCCGCATCGTCCGCGGCGTTCTCAATCCGCAACGTAATGCCGCGCTCCGCCGCCTGGGGCGCGTGTCGTTCTCTGACCGCCTTCAAGAGGTCGCTCACCGCAACACCGGTTCGTTCCAGTCGGAGCTGCCCAACGTCAGCCAGCGAGAGATCGCGAATGTCGTTGATGAGCTGGGTGAGCATGTCCACGCGGCGCATCACGGTATCGACGTGGGCTGCGCTGGGCTTGTACACGCCGTCGCCCAGCGCCTGCACCGTGCTACGAATCACCGCCAATGGCGTTCGCAATTCATGCGCAATGTCGGCGAAGAGCTGGCGGCGGGATTCCTCATTGCGTTCCAGCGTCTCGGTCATTTGATCGAACGATTGCGCCAGGGCGCCGATGTCGTCCGTTCGTTCGATGCCAGTGCGTCGTGAGAGGTCGCCCTGGGCAATGGCCTCGGCGGACTCCCGCAAGGTGCGGACCGGGCGCGTGATCTGGCGCGCAAGGTATACGGCCATCGCCACCGCCGCGGCCGCACCTGCTGCCAGGGCCAGCAGTAGCGCGATACCGATTTCTCGCAAAAAGCTGTCCTCAGCAAATCGGAGTTGTGCCAGCACCTCGCGTGGCAGGCCTCGGGTCCCAACGTCGGCAAAGTAGGCCGTTGCCACGGTCCGGCCGCCGACGTCAATGGGAATTTGCCGCCAGCGTTCGAGATCCGAGGGCCGATCCGATACGCCCAGGTTGAGGTTGCCCCCGACGATTTCACCCGCCTGGTCCAAGACCAGATAGGGCAGCCCGCGACCAGGGCCGGAACGGGGCAGCCGAAACGTACCGTTTGCTCCGTAGGCAAGGCCGAGCTGCTCGGCAACGGCTGTCTGCTGCCGCTCGCGTACATTGGCGGCGTAGCGCTGGAAGCTGCTGGCAATGGATCGATTGATCAGCAGCGCGGTGACACCGACAGCCACCAGTGAGACCGCCACGAACGCCAAGGTGAGGCGCACTCGCAAGCTCATCGCTCAACCGCCCTCGGACGTGCTGCCGGCCTTCATCCAACCGTGAAGGTATTGACTCCGCATGCACGCAGTGTGCATGGCGGATGCACGCGGCCCGGTGCGGGCCAGCCGGTCGGCCAGGCGACTGCCGACCCCTCGAAGCGCCGACGCAAGCCCGTGTAAGAATCAAAGGTGCAGGAACTTACGACGGAACGGGTACCGGACCTGACATGCCGAGTTCTGGGCTAATTCTGGTCGTTGATGACGAGCCGGACATCCGGCGGGTCGTTCGTGCCTACCTGGAGCGCGACGGACTCAGCGTCATCACGGCGGGTGACGGCGCCGAGGCCCTGCGACTGGCCCGCCAACGCCGGCCCAATGCCGTGGTGCTGGACCTGATGCTGCCGGACGTGCATGGCTGGGACGTCTGCCGGCAGTTGCGCGCCGAGTCGCAGATGCCGGTGCTGATGCTGACTGCCCGCGATGACATCACGGACAAAGTGGTCGGACTGCAACTGGGGGCTGACGACTACGTCACCAAGCCCTTCGACATCCGTGAGGTGGTCGCACGCGTTCACGCGCTGCTTCGGCGCGCTTCCACTACGGATGAGTTCGACGGACCGCTTCGGGTTGGTGGGCTGACACTTGACCCAGGTACCCGCCAGGTCCGGCGCGACGGAGAGGCGATTCAATTGACAAAGGTGCAGTTCGATTTGTTGGCGACACTGATGCGATATCCCGGTCGGGTATTCACTCGCGAAGCCCTGGTCGAGCGCATCGTGGACGACGACCGGCCAACCCTGCCGCGCTCCGTCGACAGCCACGTTCGCAACCTGCGAAAACGGGTCGAACCGGAGCCGTCCCGTCCTCGGTATGTCCTGACAGTGCCCGGCGTCGGATACCGGTTCGCTCCACCCGAGGACGAATAGCTCCGCGCCCGGCTCCTCAGAAAAATGCACGAGACTCGCACTCGCCGTGCATCGCGCATCCATACGACGCCCCAACACTGCCTTTCGTAAGCGACGTGCTGGCCTCGGAATCGCCAGCGCTTGTGAAAGGAGGCGTCGTGAGACCCCGAATTCGAACTCTGGTCACCGCAGTCGCCGCAGTGGTCATGCTGACGGCCGTGACGGTAAGCGCGGTGCTGGCGCATGGCGGCTTCGGTCGCGGTGGCGGCAAATCGACCGCCGCGACGACGGTCGAGGAACAGACCGGTCTCAGCCAGGACGAATTGCGCACCCGATTGCAGGGCGGCGAGTCGCTCGCGGACATCATCGAGGCCGAAGGCGGCGACCTGGAAGCCGTGGTCACGGCCGCGCTGACGGGACTAGATGAGAAAGTCGACGCCCTCGTGGAGGCTGGCCGCCTCGAGTCTAGCCAGGTCGATGACTACAAGGCTGCCGCCGAGCAGCGCGTGCGCGACTGGCTGGCCGGCACGTATGACGGCAAGCGTGGCAAGGGCCGCGGCCGCCTGGGCGGCAAGGGCCTTGGCCTGATTGCGATCGTGTCCGAGCAGACGGGCGTGTCCGTTGAGGACATTCGAACCAAGCTTGGCGAGAATGAGAGCCTGGCCGATATCGTCGCGGAAGCCGAAGGCGACCTGACCGCCGTCACAGACGCGGCGATGGAAGCCTTTGAAACTCGACTCACCGCAGCCATTGAGAACGGCCGCGTCAGCGCCGACCAGGCGGACGAATTGCGCCAGGACATGCGCGAGCGCATCGAGGCCGCCCTGCAGGCTGACGGCGGTCCCGGCTGCAAGGGTCACGCCAGGTCCGGCTCACGCGGCTGGGGACGCGGGCACGGCCGAGACGCGGCCGGCGCAACGTCAGACTCCGGCAAGGTCACGCTTCCACTCGGAGAATCCCCCTCGACGGCCTAGTCGCGCGCTCCCTCCCCCGCGCGCGACTCGGTCGCTCAGACCGCCCCGGGGTCTGTGCCCGCCAGGCACAGGCTCCGGGGCTTCTCACGCTCGCCGTCACGGGCCGATAGCCGGCCTCGGATTCACAATCGCCATGACGTGGCGTCGCCGCATTGCCCGTGCTCTTGGGACTCAGACCCCGCGCAGCATCTCGTGCAGCTTCCCGACGGTGCGCCAGTTGCGAATGGTGCACACCGTGTTCAACGTGCGATCAAAGTAGGCGTTGTCGAGCTTGGACCGCGCCACGCCGGCGGGAAAGTGCAGATAGATTTCCCCGCCGCGAACGTCAAAGACGTCCGGCGGCGAACGGTCCGGGTCGAGCTTCGCGATCTGCCCCGGGTCGGGCGCCGCCGCCAGGAATCCAACGTGCAGCGTGGCCCGATCCGCGCCGGAGGCGATAAACGGATTGTCGCGGACGATCCGGTCGAATTCTGCTGCCGTCCGCATAACGACCGGGATTCGGAAGCCGTGGTTGGCCTCGATCGCCTCAGCGATCCGTGCCGGTAGCCCGTCCGCCAATTCCTGCGACGCCCGGAACACGACGTTTCCGCTTTGGATATACGTGCGGACGTCCTCGCACCCCGCCGCCTCAAACATCGTGGCAAGGTCCCGCATGGGCAGTCTGTGGTGACCGCCCACGTTGATGCCGCGCAGCAGCGCAACGTACCGGTGGCTGGCTGCCGCGTTGCTTTCCTGGTCCCGAGTCTGCATGTGCCGCTTCCATCGCGTTTCCCACAGCGACTCTAGGTCAAGTGTCCCTCGCGGCGCGACGCAAGTCCCCGCGCAAGCAGGGCTACACCGCGTGTTGTCACACGGTCGCTTTGTCTATGCTCGCGGTCCGGGACCTTTCTGTAGACGTCACGTCAATTGGCCGATGCACAGCTGGGGAGATCCGATATGGAAATGCGGAGCTTGGGGGCGACGGGCGAGCAGGTAAGCGCCCTGTGCATGGGCTGCTGGGAGATCGGCGGCCAGGCCTGGGGCGACGTTCCGGCCTGGGACGCCGTTCGCCTGGTGCAACAGGCCTTCGACGCTGGGATCACGACGTTCGATACTGCCGAGGTCTACGGCAACGGCCGCAGCGAAGTCCTGCTGGGCGAGGCGCTCTACGGCCGCCGCGACGACGCCTTCATCATCAGCAAGGTCGGCTACCTGCCCGGGACCGACGGCGCCCAGTCCATCCAGGGCGCCAAGCAGCCGCGCGACTATTCGCCCAAGCGCATTAGGGACGCCTGCGACCTGGCCCTGCGCCGCCTGCGCACCGAATACATCGACGCCTACCTTCTGCACGACCCGCCGCTGCACATCGTCAAGCACGAAGCCCCGTTCGCCGTGCTCGAGGAACTGCAGGCCGCCGGCAAGATCCGCTGGTGGGGCATCTCGGCCCGAACCGGTCAGCCCGAAACCGCCGTGGAAGCCATCCGCCGCTGGGGCGCGCCCGTCGTGGAGACGCCCTACAACGCCGTCGACGATGGCGCGGGCGATGAACTGCTTCCGCTGGCCGCCGAGCACGGAACAGGCGTGTTCGCGCGCTCGCCGTTTGCGAATGGCCTGATCCTGCTGAGCGAAGCGGAGTTGGCCGCGCTGCCGGCCAGCGACTGGCGCCAGTCCGAGATGTTCCGCGAGCGCCTGGCCGACGCGGCCGGTCCCCGCGAACGCATCCAGGACATCGCCGACCTGCGGGACGAATTGCCGTATGAGTCCGCGATGCGCTTCGTGCTGGGTCACGAGGCCGCCTCGACCTGCATCGTGGGACTGTCCAATGCCGAGGACATCGCGGCCAACACGCCGGTCGGCGACCCGCCCTACCTGAGCGCCGAGGAGATCGCCGCCATCCGCGGGCAGACGTCCGGGTAGATCCGCGGACCTGCCATAGGCCTGCTCGTCAGGCCTCGCGCCAGCTCAGTTCGCGCTCGGCGGTCACCTTGGATTCGTCAATCTCCACGCCGACGCCGGGGGCGTCGGGCGGGCTGATCATGCCGTTGACCGGCATGACGGGATTTTTGAAGAAGAACTGCCGTAGCTCGTTCCACTTCACCAGGTACTCGACGTAGGGACAAAGCGGCGGCGGCCAGGCCGCGCTGAGATGGGCGTTGACCGGAACCGACGCGCCGTGCGGGATCAGGGGCACGTCGTACACCGAGCAGATCGTCGCGATCTTCAGCATCTCGCTCACGCCGCCGGCCCACATGGTGTCGGCCTGGTAGATGTCCACCGCGCCGGCCTTCATGTAATCGCGCGCGCCCCAGCGGGTGTACTCGTGCTCGCCGCCGGAAATGGGAACCGGTGAGGCCGCCCGAATCCGGGCGTAGTTGGCAATGTCGTCGGACTTCACTGGTTCTTCGATCCAGTACGGCCGGTACTCCGCCATGCGCCGCGCCATGTCCAGCGTGTAGCGCACGTTCCAGCTGCTCCAGGCGTCAATCATCACGTCCACGTCGTCGCCTACGGCCTCGCGCAGGACGCGCATCAGTTCCACGTTGCGCCGCGCGCCGGCCTCGCCGTCGTCTGGGGCGTAGCGCACGAACCACTTGGTGGCCTGGTAGCCCTCGGCCACGAACTGCCGGGCGCGCTCGGCCGCCCGCTCGGGCTCAATTGAGAAGCCCAGCGCGCTGGCGTAGGCCGGAATCTCCCGCCGAACGGGTCCGCCCAGCAGCCGGTATAGCGGCTGACCGAGCCACCTGCCCTTCAGGTCCCAGAGCGCCGTGTCGACCGCGCTCAGCGCAAACATCGGCGAGCCCTTGCGCCCGTGAATCATGAACCGATAGAGCTGATCCCAGATCCGCTCGCTGGCCAGCGGATCCGAGCCCAGGATGAAGGGCGTGATCTGCGTGTCGATGACAAAAGCGTCCGGCACATCGATCGGCCCGGCCATGCCGCTCACACCTTCGTCCGTCTCGATGGTCACGAACACCCACGACAGGTCATGGGCGCCGGCAGCGTTTCGCGCCTTGGGAATGTGCTGGTCCGGATCGCGCTTGTGTTCGGGATAGACGTCCAGCGGACGCACCAGGCGCTCTTCCCAGAAGTCGCCCTCCGACTCGAACAGGCCGTGCAATTCCGTGAGGCGAACGTTGGTGATTCGGATTGGGACGCTCCAATCCAACAGCGCGGGGGACGTTGGAGCCTAATGCACCGGCGGGGGGGCCGGCGGGGGGGGGGGGGGGGGGGGGGGGGGGGTGTAGAGGGCGGGCGCGGCGGCG
>JAPPFO010000017.1:9843-14197 GCA_028875175.1 Chloroflexota bacterium
ACAAACGGGGGGGGGGATGTTTGGCGCCCCCGCCCCGGGCGCCCGCGCGGGGGGGGGGGGGCGCCGGTGCGGTCGGGATCAATCGGCCGGATCGACCGACTGATTCTGGATGCGGCGCATGTCAACCGGTACCTGCGATCCGGGCGTGGACCCGGCCGAGCGGCAGTTGCGGTACCGCCGAGGCCTAGTTGAACCCCAGGTCCACGGTGCGACGGCTGGTGCGGATGAGTTCCTGGCGGAGGCGCTGGGCCAGGTCGCGCTCGGCCACCACGCTGCCCTCGACGTTGACGTACACGTGCACGTCACCGCCCAGCCGCGGGTTCGGAATCACCTGCGAGCCCCGCGGCAGATTCACCAACTCCGGCCCCATCTCCCCCACCAGCGCCAGTCCACCCGGCGCAAACGCCGTGCCTTGCGCATAGCCGTACTTCAACTTCGCGACATGTTCCTTATGCTTTTCCCACCAGTGCTCGGCGTTGAGGAACCCGGACATGTCGTGGTCCTGCTCGAGCTGGTCACGATAAATCTCCTGCAGATTCGGCGGAGGGTCTGCGGCGAGGAATCGCGCTCGCTCTTCGGCAACTGAGTCCGTGGGCGACCCCGAGGTCTCGCTGGGACCTGGGGCGGCAGAGTTCGTATTCCGTGAACCACCAGTGAGCCTCGCGTCTTGCTCAGTCAGCGACCGCATGAATCCGTCCACCATGGCCTGCTGCGTGGCGACGGACTGGGCTCGCGCAGCCGTGAAGGCAGTCTCGGCCTCCGTGGCGATCCGCGTCTGATCGCTGCCACCGGCCAGTGCGGCCCGCCGTTCGTGAAGGAGAGGAATCTCAGTCTGAATTACGGCGGTGCCGTGCTGCGTCGCTTCCGTCTGCGCCTGTGTTGACTCGCTTCGTGCCTTATCCGCCTGCTCTGCCTGCGCGGAGGTATCAAGCCAAGCACTAAGCTCCGACATGTTGACCGAGCCGTCAGCATTCAGGTATCCGGTGGCCTTTAAAAAGGCCGATGAGTCCAGGAAATTCCGCCTAGTTTCTATTGCGGCCTCCCTATGATAGGCAAGACCTTCGCCCCATTTGGAAAGAGAAGTTCTTACAGGTTTGGGAAGGACCTTAGAAGCACGGGAAAGAACATTGGAAAGAATGGGAAATTCCATGAGGTCTTGCAACAAGTCACCCTCAGAGCCACCGAACTGTTCCCTTCTGCGGGAAATGCTTGTGGTGCCAAGACGGACGGAATCAAACAGCTCAGTCCCAAGTTCGATGGGATCAGGCTTGAATGCTTCTAGGCCCTCTCTAATAACGCCTATCTTCGCTTCAATCAACGCTTTTTCCCGCGCCTCTTTCTCGTGCTCCCGCGCCTCTTTCTCGTGCTCCCATGCCTCCTTGCTCGCTTTAAAAATACCCGAAATGTTCTTGACTATCTTGGGATCGGCGTAAGAACCCCGATCTTCTCCATGAACCGCCGGGTCGTATGATCCGTATTGATACATTGTGGCTACCTTTCCATCATACGTCGCTCTGAATAGCGACAGGCAAGAACAGAAATCTGGCTGAGCGCATGGTGGTTGGCGGCCAACGTGATGGGTGCGAGAGATTCGGGTGGACGTGGCGTTGTGTCACGCTTTCTGCGACCCGCCAGCCGTACGATTAGCTGTGCATCCCTGCTCTCGTTTTGGCGGTACCGCATCTCACTCCTCTCTGTCCACTTGGCTGCGCGACTCGCGCTCCACCCCTATAGTACACAATATGAGTGCGATGTCAAGCACCACTAGGATCCTCAATGGCCGTAGGTCCAGCGCTGGGCTGTGCCAATTGACGAGCGCTGCTGTGCTAAGCCACCCATAGCCCTTTATTCGCACGGCCGTGACGCCTTGCGCAGCGGGCAAGGGAGCGTCAGATTACATACGGCAGCCTGCGTACATCGCTTCGATGTCGGGGCATCCTTCCGTGGGCCAGCCGTCGCCAATCCAGGCGGCGATGTCTCCCACCACTGCCTGGCCGACATACCCTCGCCGCCGCAGGGTCGGCCCAGTCATCTCATGCACAGCGAACAACAACTGGTTATGGTCGCGATACAGCCGATACCCCGCCTCAAGTCTTCCTTGCAGGCTGCGAGCCCACCCCAGGATGTCGCTCTGCACTATCTGCGGACCGAAATCGCCATAAACGAATAGCAGCGACGGCTGCAGGCCGAGTACGAACTCTTCCGGTCGGTAACTGGCTAGATCGAGGAAGTAGGCCGAGCGCGTGAGCATGTCCAGTTCGGCCGTCTCGCCCGCCGCCAGCGCTTCGATATTCCGAACTCTTGCCTGATACTCGTCGATTGTGAGCTGCTCACTTGCTTTCACGACCCCATCCGCCTCGGCGATGTCCTGGTAAACCTGAGCCATTCTGCGGACATACGAGCCGCTGGGTGCGGAGACGAGGATGAGCCCTGCAATGCCAGGGTCTCGCTGTGCGATTCGCGGCGCGACGAACCCGCCAAGGCTAACCCCTAGCACGTAGACCCGTGCTGGGTCGATCCGTGGCGTTAGCCGTGCGACCGCCAACGCCGCCAGCGCGTCGTCCACCAGTTCGTCGTCCAGCGTGAACTCCGGCTGCCGCGCGAACGCCAGCGCGTGCGCCCATGTGCGCTTGTCGTAGCGCAGCGTCGCGATGCCCTGCGTGGCCAATCCCCAGGCCAGATCCCGGAACATTTTGTTGCCTCTTTCAGTGCCGTCGCGATCGGACGCATCCGGCCCCGGAACCAGCACCAAAATCGGAGACGGGCCAGGTCCCTCCGGCATGGTCAGCGTGGCACCCAGCTCCCAGGGCGCTTCCCCGATGACAACCTCGGTTTCCTCGAACGCCTCCATGTCCACGTAAGGCGGCGGCGGGTAGCCTTGCACTGGCCCCAGTTCCCGCACGGCCTCGTCGACTTCGAACGCGTAGACCCGACCGTCGCGCAACAGCGATACGGTCACGTGCAGGTCGGCACTCGCTTCGCCCTCTAATTGGAATCCAACGTCAAGCACATCAAGCGCGGGAGCAAAAGTCAGCGACACCGACGGGTCTGCAGTGTCGTGTTGCCGATCGACGCTCTTGGGGAGAACGTCCAGCCCTACTAGCGCGAGGGACGCATCGTCAGTTTCCAATTCCAGACTGCACAGTGAGTCTCCCGGCAGCGATTCGTTTGCAGACATTTCATACGCGGTCCGGAAGTCTTCATTCGCCAGGGCCTGCAGAAAGGCAGACGCCCGTGCCACCGGATCGAACGAAAACGGCGCCACCTCGACGTCCGGTTTCGCGGGCGTGACCTGCGCGCAAACTGGCCCGGGGGTACACGAGGCGATCCCCACCGCGACTAGGCAGCCCAACCCGACCGCCAGCGCAGCGACCCTGCGCCGAGTCCATCGAACCTCAAGCAGCCACGAGAACCGACGCATTCCTACCCCCTAGCCATACTGAGCCCCGTCACCACACGCCCGCCCCGCCGCCCGCTGGGCGCTGCCTAACGATAGCGTCCTCAATGGGGCCATTGGGCGTGACCAGGCAGCGCCGGCAGGCATCCAGCCTGCCGGCTTGATTCCGAGGGGACCCGACATGAAGATGCCGAGTCTTGGGGCGACGGGCTGCCGGATGAGCGCCCTCTTGCCTGGGTTGCAGGAAAGTCGGGGGCCAGGGCCGAAGCTGCTGTAGAAGCCAGCCGACGCTGGGATGCGCCGGCATACGCAGCCTCACGCACAAAGGCCGCCCCCGTCAGGGGGCGGCCTCTGCGGGCGTTACTCCGTTACTTAGGTCGCTTGGTTCTGCGCGCGGCGCATGTCCAGCAAGAGACGCTGGAGGGCCGGTTGCTGAGCCAGCAGTTCGGCGCCGTCCTCGCTGGCCAGCAGCGCGGCCGCCCGTTCGGCGGCCCGGTAGTCGAGCACGGCTTCGACCAGCGGCCAATCCTGCTGGAGGGCCTTCGCCGGCGTGCAGCCGAAGGCCTCGCAGATCACACTGACCACGCCTTCGAAGGGCTGCGGGCCGTGCTTCAGTTCTTCGGGCTGGTCGGTGGTTCGGTATCCGAGGACGTAGTCGGCGAGCCGCTCGAGCCTTTTCCCCGCGCCGCCGGGTGGTCGCCCTGCAACACGTGATTCAGGTACAGCAACTCGTGAGGCGTCAGGCGACGAAACGGTTCCGGCGTTCCGTCCGGCGCTGGCAGTGGCCGGCCGGCGTCGTCCGTCCAGGTCCAGGCGACGATGCGCGCCGCTAGGGTCTGGCATAGATCGGCACAGGCCCTTTCCACCAGGGCGAGGGGGCCGGCGGGGAAGGACCGCACCCACCCCCCGCCCACCTCAGACGAGGTCGTACCGGGCTGACCCACGCAATATATTTAG
>JAPPFO010000017.1:14207-16015 GCA_028875175.1 Chloroflexota bacterium
CACCCCCACCCCCCCCACCCCGCGGGCGGCGGGGGGCCGCCCCCCCCCCCCCCCCCCCCCGCCAGCGCATCGATCTCGACGTGGAGCCGGTTCAGCCGCTGCATTTGCTGCCAGTCACGAACCGACATCTGCGGCAGCACCTCCACCCACTCATTCTCGTGGGTGCGGAACGACTCGCCGCCGATTTCAACGACGAAGTCGTCCGACGGCACGCGTACCGATGCGGGCTTGCTCATCGGCTACGCGGTGGCGCGGCTCAGCGCGCTGTCGCCGAACAGGTTGGCCGAGTAGGTGATCGGCTGCCCAACCGATGCGCGGACCGAGTACGACCCGACCAGCAACGACGTGGAGTCGTAGTTGGGGTCGTTGGCGCCGGCGGCGTTGCCGGTGGGGTCAAAGGCCCCAGCCGAACCGCCGTTGCCGATCCGCCCGAAGATGGTGGCGTCGCCCTGCCCGGACGAGAAGTCAGCCGTGCCCTCCAGCGCGTAGGAGAAGTCGTAGTTGCCTTCCACGCGGCGCGGCCCGGTGTCACCCAGCGCCGTCACCACCGGCAACTCGACGTTGACGTCCTGCGAAATGGACGTCAGCTCGTCCTGCAACTGAACCGAATTGAACTCGAACCTGGCTTTGCTTGCGGCAATCTTTGCCATGAGGATTGCTCCGATGTGTTGGGAAAACAGGAGCTCTCCGGCTCTCGATCAGGGTGGGCCTGTGGTCGGATTCGCCGTCACATTCGGCTGGTCATCCAACCCTCCGCAGCCGCCGCGGCCCAATGGATGCGGCTGCGGCCTTTGCTTACATGGCAGTCGCTCCTGATATAGGCGTTTCATCGGCGCGTAGCGGCCACATCACGATACGCGTACCTGGCCCAAGGGGAGGCTTGGCAGCAATTGGTAGGCCGTTAGAACGGCGTTGTTGATCCTTCCGGCGCTGGTGTCGACCGAGTCGCCGTAGCAGATGATTACGCGGCCGTTGCCGCCATTGCCACCGCTGGCGCCGCCCTGTCCAGGGGAACCTGGTTGCTGCCCGTGGCCTCGGGCGCCTCCAGGTGCGCTTAACACCACCTCGGAATCCAGCGTGACGGATCCGCGGGCAACCAGGAAGTGCAGGCCGCCACTTCCTCCGCCGCCGCCGGCCTTCGAGCCTCCGCCGCCGTGGCTTCTCCCTGAACCGCCGCTCAGTGCTAGCGAGGCCGTTACTAACAGGGATTGCGTAGAGATCTGCAGATGACAGCTACCGCCATTGCCGCCCGATCCCCCACCGCCATCCCAGCCGCCTCCGCCGCCTCCGCCAAGTCCCAGCGTGGTAGACGTAAAGCTGTTTTGGCGCAATGCGTCGATTGAAATGATCGCCGGAACAGCAGGTCCTCCAGGCGTGGGGTATCTGCCCCCTCCATGCGATCCGGACCTGTAATTGCTTGCTGAGCTTCCGACGGTCCCATATCCGCCACCCCCACCGCCGGAGCGACCCACGGCACCACCATTGCCACCGCCCAAACCACCGCCTCGAAGTCCTAGGTCGTAGTTCCCTGAGCCGGAACCCCCGCCAGACCAGCCGGCGACTGTTCTTCCGTTGAAGGAGTCGTCAAGAGCCAAGCCGGTGAATGAATTGGCCACACCATCGCCGAGGAACAACTGCGCCTGCGCCCCACCGCTCAGCCCATGCAGCAGCCGGTGCCAAAAGGCCGACTGGATGGGCGGTAACCGGTCGATCCGGCTGCCTGGGTAGGGGACCCGCAGCGCGGCGTCCACCCGCGAGCCGCCCGCGCCCGCCGCCTTCTGCACCCCGTCAAACCCGCGCAGGCTGAA
>JAPPFO010000186.1 GCA_028875175.1 Chloroflexota bacterium
GCATGGTCGTGTCCGGGTCCAGCACGCTCCAGAGTTCACGCAGCATGCGGTAGGCGTTGATCGGCTCGGAGTCGTCGTTGAAATGCGCGGCGTAGTCCGCGAACCAGTTGCGCTTCATAGTGGCGATGTCGGCCGCCGTCTGCTGGCGCTGAGCTTCGCGGCCGTCGCCAACCCGTGTTCGCAACTCATCGGCCAGTTGGCGCAGGAACAGCTTGGCGTCGGCCAGGATGGGAACGGCCGTCGGGTAGCTCTTGTTCAGATCCACCGAGTCGTTGGTGGCGTGAATGATGGTCTTGCCCTCGGGCAGATCGGGCGTGAACGACATGCGGCTGAGGCTTGAGCCGACAACCAGCACCGTGTCCGCCGTCTCCAGGTAGTGCGCGGCCATGGCCGTGCGGACGTAGGCGCCGACACCGGCGGAGAGCTCATGCGTCTCGGGAATGGCGCTCTTGCCCTGCAGGGTGCTCATGACTGGCGCGCCCAGCAACTCGGCGACTTCCTGCAGTTCGGCCGATGCCTCCGCGTACAGCACGCCCTGACCGGCCCAGATAAGAATGGATCCGGCTCGTAGGAGCAGATCCGCGGCTTCGGATACCGCGCCGCTGTCGGCGGCCGAGCGAGCGGGTCGAATCGGCGTGTAGTCCAGCGGCCCGGCAAACTCTTCCGCGCAGACCTCCACCGGCATTTCCAACATCACGGGACCCGGTCGGCCTGATCGCAGCGCGGTGAAGGCCATGCGCGCTCGCTGCGGAATTTCAGCCGCCGAGCCCACAACCGCCCCGTGGCGAATGGTGGCCTGGTAGTTAAGCACGCCCTCAAAGGCCGGCGGAACGCTGGTCTTGGGCATGCCGGGATGGCCGGGCACGAACAGCACCGGCGTGGAGTCGGTGTAGGAGTGCGCGATTGCGGCAAAGGCGTTCTCGACACCGGCCGACTGCTGCACGGTCCAGGTGCCAATCTCGCGCCCATTTGTCGAACGCGAAACGCCGTCGGCCATGTTGCCGGCCACCCGTTCCTGCCGGGCCAGCAGAATGCGGAGATCGGCGCGGGCCATGGCTTCCATGACCGGGGTGTAGGGAAAGCAGAACACCTGCTTCACGCCTTCGGCTTTGAGAATGTGGACCAGGGCATCGGCGCCAGTCACGTCGTTCGTCCTTGCGCGCACGCGCTTCCGAGCGGTGGTGCGCCTACGGTGACACGCGGCACCCCGCACGGCAACCGGTGTGCGCGAGTGCGACTCCGCTGCTGGCGTATGCTCGAATCCGTGAACCTGAGAATTCGCTGGCGGCGCACGCTGGTGGCCAGTGCGCTGGCGTTCGGAGTGGTGCTGGCCGGGACGTACGTCCTGATCGAAAACGTACGGGCCGGCGGCGCCGTTCTCGTAGCTGCAATCGTTGCCCTGGCTGCCTATGTGGCCCTCAACGCGCCAAACCCAAGCGGACAGCGCGGACAGTCTCTTGGGGTGCTGTTGGTCAGCAGCAGCCTGGCAGTCGCCGTCGGAGTCAGCGGTTTCGCTGCGGCCATCCTCCTTGTAGCGCTGAGCCGAACTTAGTCAGAGCGGCGCAGAAAAATGCCGCGCCAAAACCACGAATCTCTCGCCGGCTTTTGGGCTAGACTTCCAAGAACTTCGACTCCGACATACCACTATGCACCTCACAGCCGAACAACTGGCCGACTTCGACCGTGACGGCTACGTCATCGCCCGCGGCATCTTGTCCCCCGACGAGGACCTGCAGCCGGTCATGGACGAGTACGCCGAGATTCTCGACCGGGAATCCGAGCGGATGTTTCGCGACGGCGAGATCTCCAGCACCTATGCCGAATTGCCCTTCGACCGGCGCACCATCGCCATCACCCAGGAAGCCGGGCTGCTGGACCCGCAGCCGTTCGACATCACGATTCCAATCAACACCGCCTCGCTGAACCCGGACACCAGGTATCACTTTGGGCCAGCCGTATTTGCCCTGTTGCGCAACGAGCGCTTGCTGGACGCCGTCGAGTCCCTGATCGGGCCCGAGATCACCTCCAACCCCGTCCAGCACGTACGGATCAAGCCGCCGGAACGCTACGTCACGAAGAACGAGGGAACCGGGCTGGTGACGACCACCGGCTGGCACCAGGACAACGGCGTGGTCCACGAGGAAGCCGACGACACCGACATGCTCACCGTCTGGTTGCCGCTCACCGAGGCCACCGAGCGCAACGGCTGCCTGATGGTCGTGCCCGGAAGCTACAAGGACGGCCTGCAGGTGCACTGCACCATGGCCAACGAGCGCGGCCTTAGGGCCACCACGATTCCGACCCAGCTGATTCCGAAGGAACGCGCCACGCCCCTGCCCATGTCGCCCGGCGACGTACTGCTGATGCACAAGCGCTGCATGCACGCCTCGTTGACCAATCACAGCGACGACGTGCGCTGGAGCTTTGACCTGCGCTACAACCCCACCGGCCAGTCGACCGGCCGTACCTACTTCCCAAGCTGGGTAGCTCGCAGCCGCGCAAACCCAGAAACGGAACTGCACGACGCGGCGGCCTGGGAAAAGTCCTGGGTCGACACGATGAACCGACTGATGGACAGCCCGGAGCCAATCCGCGCCCACCGCTGGGACAACAGCCACGAGCTTTGCGCCTGAGTCGACGTTTCTGACCGGCAGACGCGGTCGCTGACAGTACGGCTAAGTCGGCGGCCGGATAGCGAGCGCCAGGCTCTCGTGCCACGCGAGCGCGACTCGTTCTTGCAGGGCCTTCACGTCAGCGCTGTTGTCGATGCGCCACACCGGACGCCCGGGCCTTCGCGCCCTAAACAGGCGCTCCTTCTCCTCGAAACTCGACTGTACGGCCAGGCGACGGCGCGCTTCGTCGGCCGCGATGCGTCCCGTGGCCGTCGCACGTTCGATCTGCAGCTCCGGCGTCGACTCCACGATCCAGAGAGCGTCAAGTCGCTGCACGCTCGGTCCCTCCACCACCTTGATCGCCTCGATGATCGTGGCAGGCGCCGTGGTCGGCTCGGCCAGCAATTCCGCCGTGCGCTCGCCGACCCGCGGATAGATGAGTTCTTCCAGACGAGCAAGGGCAGCGGAGTCGTTGAACACGATCCGTGCTAAAGCCGCTCGATCGGGTCGGCCGCCCAGCATCACCTCGGCGCCAAACGCGCGTGCAATGCTCAGCGCCAGTTCCGGATCGTTCGCCAGCAGGTCGCGCACCGTCTGATCCGAATCGATCACACGCGCGCCCAGCGCACGTGCAATCCGCCCGACGGTCGACTTACCAGCTCCCAGGTTGCCGGTCAGGCCAATCACCATGTGATGGTCCGGCATCATCGCGCCTCGCTCCGGCCGCGGTCAGCAGTTCCAACTTCGAGCATACGGCGGCTATTGGACGCTGCCGCCCGCGGGCGTATGCTTGGCCCACGCACACACGTGCCTTCGGGGCAGGGTGATCCCGGCGCCAGCGCCGGGCAATTCCCGACCGGCGGTAAGGCCCACGGCCAAGCCCGCGAGCCGGCCAACACCGGCTGATCCGGTGCAAGTCCGGAGCCGACGGTACAGTCCGGAAGGGAGAAGGCGCCGTGGGCGTGCGACGCGTGCACGCCTACGCCCCGGCGGTTTGACGCGTCGGGGGCCCGCGACCTGACGACTGCCCTGAGCGAACGCCAAAGCGCCCACGCCGCAGTGAGGCAGGAGTCCGCCATGGCTCGTGCCCTGGAAGTGGCGCGCCGGGCGCGGGGCCGTACGCACCCCAACCCACCGGTTGGCGCCGTGGTCGTCGGCAACGATGGAACCATCCTCGGCGAAGGCGCGACCCAACCAGCCGGAGGCGACCACGCCGAGGTCATGGCCTTGCGCGCCGCCGGTCCCCGCGCGCGCGGCGCCACGCTGGCCGTCACGCTCGAACCCTGCAATCACCACGGACACACGCCCCCATGCACCGAGGCGATCCTCCGCGCCGGCATCAGGCGCGTCGTCGCGGCGATTCCCGACACCAACCCTGGAGTCCGCGGCGGCGGCTTCGACTTCCTGCGCGGTCACGGGGTGCAAGTCGTGACCGGCGTCGGCGCGCGGGCGGCCAGCGATCTCGCGCAGGGACACTTCAAGCTCACCGAAACCGGCCGTCCCCACGTCACCGCCAAGTGGGCCGTGACCGCGGACGGCAAGGTCGCCCAGACCTCGGGTGGTGGACGCATAACCGGCGATGCCGCTTGGCGTCGTGTCCACCAGATGCGCGACGCGGCCGATGCCATCGTCACTGGGGTCGACTCGATTCTGGTCGATGACTCCCGCCTCACAGTGCGTCCGCCGCCCGCGGACGGCCGGCAGCCCCTCCGCGTGGTCGTTGATTCCCTGGCGCGTACCTCGCCGTCGTCTCGAGTCGTTGGTCACGACGGCCGCTCGCTCATACTGACTACAGCAGCCGCGCCTTTCCAGCGCGTCGGCCAACTCAACAAAGCCGGCGCCGAGGTGCTGATTTGCCCGCACACTGCCGCCGGACGCGTCGACATCAATGCGGCGTTGCAGACCCTTGGCGCACTTCGTCTCTCGACCGTGCTGCTTGAGGCCGGACCAACGCTGACCGGTGCATTCCTGGCGGCCGGCGCCGTCGACAGCCTTGCGGTCTTCGTCGCGCCCTGGACCATGGGGGATGGCCTCTCAGCGCCCGCCGCTGTCGAGACGCTGCTGGCTTGTCCGCGCGTCAGCAGCGTCGGCGAGGACACCGTGATCGAGGGCGACCTGCAGCGCTACGGACCGGCGGTGAACTGAAGTGTTTACCGGCATCGTTGAGGACCTCGGACGCGTGGTTCGCCTAGAGCACGCCGCGGGCCTGCGCCGCTTCACGCTTCGATCGGACGTCTGCGCCGACGGTGTGCGCGTCGGCGACTCCATCGCGGTCAACGGTGCCTGCCTGACCGCCGTTAACGTGTCGAACAACCAGATTTCAGTGGAGGCCATCCCCGAGACTCTGCGACTGACCAACCTCGGCCAGCTAGCCCTTGACAGTCCCGTCAACCTGGAACGCCCGCTCGCCTACGGGGACCGCATGGGCGGGCACTACGTACAGGGCCACGTGGATGCCACGGCCGAACTGATCGAACGCCAACCCGACGGCGATTCCGAAGTCGTGCGCTTTGCCGCCCCGACCCACCTCATGGGCTACATCGTCTCGAAGGGCTTCGTGGCGCTCGACGGCGTAAGCCTCACCGTGGTCGACCCGCACGACGCGACGTTCGCGGTTGCCCTAATCCCGCACACGCTGCGTTCCGTCACCCTTGGCGCGGCGCCCGTCGGTTACCGCGCCAACCTGGAAGCCGACGTGCTAGCCAAGTACGGACGCGTGCCGGAGCCGGAGAAACTAGGCAGCCCTTCCATTGCCGGGTTGCGCGCGGCCGGGTACAGGCTGGACGAGACACGATGACCCGAGACGCGGTTGCCATCGCGACTGAGTGCATCAGGCGCGGCGGCATTGTGGCGGTCGTCGACGACGGCTTGGCGCAGCCGGATCTGGACGTTGTGGCAGCCGGCGAGAACTTGCACGCCGAGACCCTGGGGCGCCTGCGAGCCCTGGGCGACGGCGACCTCTACGCCCCCGCGGCCGCACGCCGGCTCGACGAGCTTCGACTGCCCGAACAGCCGACGGATCCAGCCGACCCGACGGTGCGACGTCCAGCCCTGGCCGCCTCGGTTGGGCTGGCCGATGTCCCCACCACATCGGACGACGCCGCGAAGGCGGCCGTTGTTCGGGCCCTGGCGTCCGATCGCAACGGCGCCCACTTCCGCTCGCCCGGCCCGGTTACCCCAATCCGGGCGCGCGAAGGCGGCGTGCTGCGGCGGTTGGGCCTCACCGAGGCCGCCGTCGACCTTGCCGTCCTGGCAGGACTCCCCCCCGTGGCCGTACTTGCCCACGTCGACACGCCCAACACCGAGGTATTTGAGCAGTCCTCGCTATCCACAGGACCCAATCAGCCACCCATCCCCGTCGTGCGCATCAGCCAAATCGTCCACCACCGGCGAGCCAACGAGCGAGTCGTCTACCAGGTTGCCGCCGCCGAACTGCCGACCGCGCACGGGGCCTTCCAGGCCGCCGCCTTTCACGACACGACGACCGGGGAAGACCACGTGGCGCTTACGCTGGGCAATCTAACCGGAGACTCGCCGCCGCTGGTTCGGGTGCACTCGGAGTGCCTGACCGGCGACGTCTTCGGCTCCATGCGCTGCGACTGCGGCGACCAGTTAAATGCGGCCCTGGCGCGGATTTCCGACGAGGGGCGTGGCGTGGTGCTGTATATGCGGCAGGAAGGGCGCGGGATAGGGCTTGCGAACAAGCTGCGGACCTACGAGCTGCAAGATCGGGGGCTGGACACCGTGGACGCCAACCGCCACCTGGGATTCGCCGCCGACCTGCGCGACTACGGCGTGGGCGCACAGATCCTGCGCGAACTCGGCATCACCGATCTGCGCCTGCTTACCAACAACCCCAAGAAAACCGCGGGCTTCCGGGCCTACGGATTGAAGGTGGTTCAGCAGTTGCCGCTGGCGGTGGAGCCCGGGACGCATAACCGTCGCTACCTCGAGACCAAACGAGCACGAATGGGGCATGAGCTATGAGCGAGCAAGAGTCTGGAGCGCGAGTAATCGATCCGCCGCTGGATGGCGAAGGGCTGCGCGTCGGCATAGCGGCTGCGCGCTTCAACGAGTTCTTCGTGGGCCACCTGCTGGAAGCCTGCCAACGCGAGCTACGCCGACATGGCGTGGCCGAGGGCGATCAGACGATTGCCTGGGTCCCCGGCTCGTTCGAGCTGCCAGTAGCGGCGCGCGAACTGATCGACGCCGAAAAGCCCGACGTCGTCATCTGCCTCGGCTGCATCATCCGCGGTGAGACCACGCACTACGACCACGTGGCGCAGGAGTCGGCTCGGGGCATCGCGCAGGTGGCGCTAACCGGCAAGACGCCGGTGATCTACGGGATTGTGACGGCCGAGACGGTGGAGCAGGCCATCAACCGCTGCGGCGGCAAGTTCGGCAACCGCGGCGGCGACGCCGCCCTCGCCGCCCTCGCCATGGCTCGCAGCCTGGAACAGATTCGCGGGGTCTAGCCCAAATAGTCCTCAAACGCTTCGACTGCGGCCTGGATGTCGGAGACCTCGTTGAAGGCGTGGAAAGACAGGCGGACGGCGGAGTAGCCGTCGGCGGCGCGGCAGAGAATCCGGTGGGCGTGGAGGCAGTGGTCGGCCAGCGCCATGCCGTCCGCCCCTTCCAGGCCAACCGTGAAGATGCCGGAACGCGCGTCGCCCTGCTCGGGCGTGCGAATGCTGGCGCCGGGAAGATCGCTGAAGACGGCGCGGGCTTCGGCCGCCAGTTCGGCGCCGCGCTGCTGGACCGCCTCCATACCCAGGTCGTTGAGAATCTTGATCGAGGCGCGCCAGGCGGCGAAGAGGGCGTAGGGGCGTGCGCCGAACTCGTAGCGCTGAGCGTTGTCGTGCAGATGCGCCTCGCCGGGCGGGAAACTCGATTGAGACACCGCGCCGGCGCCGCTGCCCCAGGGATGCAGGCGCTCCTGCGCATCGCGCCGAACGTACATGGCGCCGACGCCGTAGGGGCCCATGCTCCACTTGAAGGCGGGGAAGGTGTACACGTCGCAGCCAAGCTGTTGCATGTCTGTGGGGCGAGCGCTGAAAGACTGGGCGGCGTCCACCACCGTGACCACGCCACGCTCGCGGGCCAGCGCCGAAACCCTGTCGACCGGCAAGACAATGCCGCGTTCCGTGGTGACGTGGCTCAGGCAGAACGCTCGGGTGTTCGGAGTCATCGCCGCTTCCACGTCGCGCAGGAACGCTTCGTCGTCGCCGTCGGCTTGGATGGCGACGAGGTCCAGGCCAAGCCGATCCCGCAGGGTGAGCCAGGCCAGGTAGCCGCTGGGGTGCTCGGCCGCCGTCAGGATCACGCGGTCGCCGCGCTTGAGCTCAAGGGCGGCGGCAACGAATGAGACGGCCTCTGAAACCGCGCGTATCAGCGCGATCTCTTCAGAGTCCGCGTTAAGCATTGCGGCAATCTCGCCGCGTAGGGCAGCCATTTCCGCGTTGTAGATCTCGCGCAGGTCGGGGTTGGTGGTGGTCATGACCGCTTCGCGGCCGTACCAGGATTGCTGGAGATCGAGCGTGGCCTGCGGGGTGGGAGCCACGCCGCCGGAGTTGAGACAGTGGTAGTGGCGGATGGCCGGGATGGCCTCGCGCAGGCCGGCGAAGGCGCTGGGGTCAGCCATGGGTCGGGGGTACGTCGACCCAGCGGCGGGTCCGGGCGGCTTCGAGGGCGCAGTCGATGACTTCCTGCGTGCGCAGGCCGTCCATGAGGGTGGGGGGCACGTCGCGGTCCTCGCGGATGGAGTCCACGAAGCCGCGCATCATGCGCTCCCCGAAAAAGGCCAGGATGCCGGCGTGGTCTGCGTCGTCGAGCGGGAGGCCGGGGTCAACCAGTTCTGGCTCCTGGCCCACCCGGTTGATCGTGGCCTGCAACACGCAGTCGGTCAGCACGCCGGCCTCGGTGCCGTTGATCAGGAAGCTACTGCGACCCAGCGGCAGGTGCGAGTCCACCGCGCCAACCCGGCTGGTGGAAATCGTGCCGTGGGCGCCGCCGGCGAAGCGGACGCTGAGCACCGCATCGTCATCCAGCGTGAGCGGTACCTCGGCGCCGGTCTCTGGGTCCAGGGCGTGCGGCCTGACGGTGTTCAGGTCGGCGGCCACGGCGGTGATCGGGCCCGCCAGGAATTGCGCGAGGTCAATCATGTGGCTACCCAGGTCGCCCAGGACGCCGCTGCGACCGCGGCTCGGGTCGTAGCGCCATTCCATGACTGGCACGTCGCCCAGCAAGCGTCGATTGAAACGCTGGCAGTGGACGCTGACGAGCCGGCCCAGTTCGCCGGCCTGGACCATGGCGGAAATGCGCTCGATCAGGGGATTCCAGCGCAGGGTGAAGCCGACGCCGGTTCGGACGCCGGCGGACATCGCGGCCATGTACATCTCGCGGGCCTGCATGGCGTCGAGGGATATTGGCTTCTCGACGAATACGTGCCTGCCGGCCTCGATGCAGGCCATGGTCTGCGCGTAGTGCTGGTCGTCCGGCGAGGTGATGACCACGGCGTCGACGGATGGGTCGGCGAGCAGGGCGTGCTCGTCGGGATAGACCGATGGGACGCCGTGGGCGGCGGCCACGGCCGAGGCGCGCTGCTGGTTGGGGCCGGCGATGGCGGTGACGCGGGCATTGGGGACGTGACTCAGGCCGGACAGGTGGGCGGCGGCCATAAAGCCGTAGCCAAGCATGCCGACGCCAACGGTCTCAGGCACCGGTGGACTCCCCAAACGCGGCGGCGGCCACTGCCAGCATATGACGACAGGCGCGGGCGAGTTCGACATCGATGGCGTCGGCGCCGGAGACATCAACGCGTTCGTTGGTCAGGGTGCCGTCGAATCCCGCCGCGGCCAGCCTGGCCAGCACAGCCTGGTGATCGATGTCGCCGTCGCCGGGGGTTCGGAAAACCGGCGCGCCTCGGGGGCCGACGTGGTCTTTCATGATGAGCTGGCGGCAGAGCCCAGCCACGGGCTCGATATCTTCAACCGGGTCCAGCCCCTCGTAGTAGTGGACGTTGCCGGTGTCGTAGCAGACGCCGACGGCGGGCGAGTTGAAGCGGTCGTGGAGCTCGCGGAGGGCGGCGCCGTGCTTGCCGACGCCGGTGTGCGGCTTAGGAAGGAGCAGGACGCCGGCGTCCTCGGCAGCGCGGACGCCGGGCTCGAAGGCGGAGTAAAACCCATCCACCTCGGCCTGCCAGGCGGGACCGGACTTGGGGCGGTCGGGAAACCCGTCGGCCGGGTATTCGTAGGGGCCCCAGCAGACGAGGGCGGGAACGCCGGATTCCGCGGCCAGCTCGATGGCCTTGAGCAAGCGTTCGGGTTCGCCCGAGTCGGACGTCACGCCGCCGTGGGACTTGTGGTCGACCTGCAGGCCGGTGTCGACGACCGCTTGCACCGCGGCTCTTGCCGCAACCGCATCGGTGCCGTCCGGCCAGAGTGGACCCTCGTCGTGGCGGTCGTAGAGGCCGACGTGGGTGAAGCCGGCGCGGGCGATGCCGGCGTAGGCGCGTCGGCGGGAAAGGCCGTCGCGGGCATACGGAATGGTGAGGGCGGCGAGGCGGTAGGACATAGGGCAAAAGAGTCCAGGCAGGACGACTGCGTCAATCGTGCCCCGGCGTCTGAACGTGTCAAACGCGTTCGGACCGGCACGCGTCACCACACGGTCCGCTCTTCGGGGCACTTGCGTCAGCTGAGCTCAGCCCCACCAGCACGGCCAGTGAGTGCGAACGGCTACCTAGCTGGCCGTGCTCCCAAGCCCCGCCTGGGCCCCAACGAGCGGATTGGCGGTGGACCGATGAGAGGGTCTGAGAAAACGCCTGAGGGCAGCACCCGCCACGAACGTGTGCCTCGACCAGCCGCTGGCGGTTGCCGAGTCCCACTAGGTGGACGCGGGAATCGATGGTCTACCTCGGGCTCTTGCGAAAGACCGGGCGAGTTCGCGTGTCTATCCGCGAAGTCGCACGGCCGCACTGGATTCGGTTAGGTCCCAGCCAGGGGCTCGATCGAACTGACATCAATCGAAGCCCGCGCGACTTCAAGATCGTACATCCGCTGCAGATTCAGCCAGAATTCCGGCGTCATCCCCAGCGCCTTCCCCAACCGCAGCGCCGTGTCCGCCGTCACCGAGCGCCGCCCGTGAACGATCTCGTTGATCCTCCGTGGCGGCACTCCGACCGTCCGCGCCAGGCGGTACTGCGTGACCTCAAGCTCCTCAAGCACCTCCGCCAGATGCATTCCCGGATGGATAGGCCCCATGCTGGCCATGTCGTCCTGCTCCCTAGTGGTAGTCCACGATTCCAATGTCCATGGCGCCCCGCCCGGTCCAACGAAAGCACACGCGCCACTGGTCATTGATGCGAATGCTGTACCAACCTGCTCGGTCACCGCGTAACGCCTCAAGGCGATGCGACGGCGGCACGCTCAGGTCCGACAGCCTTGTCGCCGCAACGACCCGCTGGAGCCGCATTCGTGCTCGTCGCTGGATGTCTACCGGAAGGCGCCGCACAAACTCCCCGTTGAAGAGTTGCTCAGCGCGCTTGTCGGCAAACCGCCCGGCGCCCCGATGATAACGCGGAGGGATAATAGCGGCAACCCAAGTGTCAGAGGCGCGGAAACTCGGGCATCAGCCCCTTCCGTCCGCCCCGGGAGGAGGGCCGCGCTCCCTCGGCCCGCAACCTAGCAGACGAGTGCGCAGGCGCCCCGCGACCTACACCCGATCCGCCGTCCACACGTGAAACGCGAAGGGCAGCCCGGCCACATCGGGCTGCACCGGCCGCTCGGGGCCAAAGAACAGCTTTACCGCATCGGTCCGGCTCAGCCGCAGCGTCCGGTTCTCCGTTTCCACGACGATCCGGTCGCCGTCGGCCCGCGCGTTCAGATCGGTACGCCCGTACGCGCGCAGCAACCCCTGTGGATCCTCTATCCGAATCATTCGCACGTAACCGGCTGATCGCAGGATGCCCAGCGTGTCCAGCGCATTGGTCACGTCGTCAGGTCGCCAGGGCGCATCCAGGCTGGCATGCACTGTTGGCTTGGTGTTGACCTGCCGCTCCGCGATCGAGCGCGTGGAGGTCGGAATCGCGGGGTCATCCCAGGACTCCAGCAGTCGCGCCAGCATCGGCAGCACAAGCTCCGCGGGTCCGCCGTACTCCGTCACCGATGTTCCGCGCACCCGCAGGTAGGCACCGGTTTCCCCGTCACGAAGCCCAGCCCAGACCGCCGCCCCGGGCTTCGGCGACCACATTGACCGCAGCAGGTCCGCCGACCGCACACCGCCCAGCGCCCGCGCCGCGTGGATCGCCGCCAGCGCCTCGAAGTCGCCGTCCTCCGCCTCGCGCATAACCAACGCGGGACTTGACGGTAGCAAGTGCCGGTTCCCCCGGCTGAACCGGTACTTGCGCTCCAGTCCGGCGTATTCCCAGCCCAGCTTCCGGTACCAGCTGGGTACGCCAGAACCGAGGAGGCTGAGGTGGCAACCGAGCTCCGCCGTTCGCTCGATGCAGGCGTGCATGACCCGCGTCGCAAAGCCCCGCCGCCGGTAGGCTGCATCGGTTGCAACCCCGGTAATCCCAGCTACCCGCAGGCGCGCGTCGCCAAAGCGGACCTCGTGCGGATAGATGGCCGCCGACGACACGATCCGCCCGTCCACGCGGAGCACCCGGATGTTTTCCAGGTTTTGCAGGCGGTAGATGCGCGGCCACTCCTCGCCGTAGGTGGGAGCGGCGCCCACCTCTTCGCGCATGACGCGATTGACCTGGGCAACGAGTTCATCGAATTCGTCAGGTCGTGGAGCCCGCGGTCCGTCCTCGTTCACACCGTCCTCACGCACTTGCCGGCGCCGCTTGCCGGGTTCAGAGCGCGTACAGGTCCTCGAACTTCGCCGTCAGCCGCCGCAGCAGCGGCTGGGCGTCCAGCGGCCCGCCGCAGACCCGCTGGATCAGTTGGTCCGGGGTCAGCCGGCGACCGACGCGGTAGACGTTGGTCGACATCCACTCCAACAGTGATGACGTATCCCCGCGTGCGATCTGCTCCGGGATATCCGGTAACTCACGCAGCGCCGCCTCGTACAGCTGCGCACCGATGATGTTGCCCAGCGTGTAGCACTGGAAGGCGCCGCCGATGCTTCCGGCGTACCAGTGGACGTCCTGCAGCACCCCATCGCGGTCGTCCGGCGCTCGCACGCCCAGGTCGGACTGGTAGCGCGCGTGCCAGGCCTCGGGCAGGTCGGCCACCGCCAGTTCGCCCTCAAGCAGTTGCAGTTCCAGGTCGAATCGGATCATGACGTGCAGGTTGTAAGTCACCTCGTCGGCGTCGGTCCTGATCAGCGACGGTTCCACCCGGTTGACGGCCGCGTAGAAGTCGCGCAGCTCCACGTTCCCCAGCTGCTCCGGAAACTCCTCTTGCAGCGTCGAATACCAGTGCGACCAGAATCCCAGGCTGCGGCCCACGATGTTCTCCCAGAGCCGCGACTGGCTCTCGTGCACCCCCGCCGACGTCCCGCCGCCCAGTGGCAACCCATCGTCCTCGGCCCGCGTGCCCTGCTCGTACAGCGCGTGTCCGGCTTCGTGGATGGTGCTGAAGAGCTGTTCGGCCAGGAAGTCCTCATTTGTGCGTGTCGTGATCCGCGTGTCGCCGTGACCGAACCGCGTCATGAACGGATGCGCCGTCGAGTCCAGCCGTCCGCGCTCGTAGTCGAACCCAATCGACCGGATCACCTTCTCCGCGAACGTCGACTGCTGCGCCTGCGGAAAGTGCTTGCGCACCGGCCCATCGTCCACCTGGTCGGCCGCCGCAATCCGTGCCACCAGCGGCGTCAGCCCCGCCCGCAGTTCGTCGAATACCGGCCGGATGCGGGCCACGGTCATGCCCTCGTCCGCGTCGTCGACCAATGGATCGGCAATGTGCTCGTAGCCCGGAAAGAAGCCGGCGTACTCACGGCTGAGGTCCAGCGTCGTCTCCAGCATCGGACGCATCGTCGCGAAGTCGTTCTTCGGCCGTGCCTCCACCCACGCCGCGTAGGTGGCGGAGGCGTGTTTGGCCGCCCGCTCGCTGTACTCCGCGGGCACGCGCGTCACGCGCTCGTAGTCATGCCGCGCCACTCGAATCAGCGCGGCGTCGTCGTGCTCCGACGGCAGGGACTCCGCGTACGGTGCCAGCCGGTCCAGCAGCCGCCCGATCTCCGGATCCGTGGCGCTCTCATGCGCCAGCCGGCTCAGCACCGCCAGTTGCCGCCCGCGGCCGGCCGCGCCGCCGGTAGGCATGTAGGTGGACTGGTCCCAATAGAGGACCGCCGCCGAAGACGAGATATCACGCGCCTCGCGCAGTCGGGCTTTCAGGTCGCCCAGGTCGGATTGAACGCTCATTGGTTCGGTAGCTCCTGTTGGCGGCCGTTCAGGCCCTGAATTTCCGGACGACGTCCGGCCACGGTTCGTCCATCAACACCTCGCTGGGACGCTGTCCCGTCACCGCAATCGACACCACGCCCTCCGCCAGCGCGTGTACTTCGTCGCCCGGTGTCGGCTCACGGTCGAAGTAGTTGCCGAACTCAAAGCGCAGATCCACGCCATGCTCGTCAGCCTTGCATTCCTCCAACCTGAATTCGCTGAACATCGTATTCAGGCTCGGGTTGGTCAGCCGCACCGGCGTGTCCTTGCCAAAGTCCTCAGGCACGTTCACGTTCACCAGCACGTTGGGCAGCGGATTGAACTCGGCGCGAATGGCCCCCAGCAGCCGCCGGGTCGCCACCGCAATGTCCCCGAACTGCCTGGAGGCGGCGAAGTACTCCGCCGAAACCGCCACGCCAAGCAAACCGCGCTCGACCGCCACCTGGGCCGCACCGGCGGTGCCTGACACCTTGTACGGCTCTTCGCCGGGATTCCATCCGGGGTTAATGCCCGATACCAGCGCGTCCACCTTCCCGCCAAAGGCATGCACGGTGCCGACAGCCGCCATCGAGGCCGGCGGCGCTTCCAGCGTGAACGCCGGGATGTCCGGGTCGACGCCCGGCGGCGGCGCGGCGCGACATAGCCGGGCTTCCCGCTCCAGCCTGATGGACATCCCCGCACCGCTGAAGTTTCGAGTCGGCGCGTACACCGCCACCTGTCCAAGCTTCGACAGCTCACGCGCCAGCGCCCAGATGCCCGGCACGTCGATCCCGTCGTCGTTAGCTACGACTAGATTCACTCAAGCACCCCGCCCGTTGCAGAGGCGCAGCGCGCCGTTAATCGCGCACCCAGGTGCCGTCGAGCGCGTGTCCGCCGTCCACCGGCAGCACGACTCCGCTGATCGCCGAGGCTGCGTCGGACGACAGGAACAGGACCGCCTGCGCGACTTCGTCCGGCGTGACGAAGCGGCCTGACGGCATGGCCGCCAGGCGGTCGTCGACGTCGTCGAATTCGCGATAAATGCGCGGTACGTCCACGAATCCCGGCGCGATGGCATTCACGCGGATGCCGCGGTGCGCCAGTTCCAGCGCCATGGTGCGGGTGAGTCCCACCAGGCCGACCTTGCTGGATCCGTAACCCACGCGTCCCTTGGCGTGGCGGATGACCTGATTGGTCACGACGTTGACGATGGCCCCGCCGGGTCCCTCCTGCGCCAGCACGAAGCGCCGCGACAGCTCGAACGGCGCCTCCAGGTTGACCTGCGACATCCAGCGCCAGCGCTCCAGGTCCATCTCGGGAAACGGGAAGTTCCCCTGTGCCGCGGCGTTGTTGACCAGGATGTCGGGAGCGCCGAGGTTCGCGACCACGTCGTCGAACAGGCGGCCAACGTCGTCCGGCTCGGCCAGGTCCGCCGTGACTCCTTGGACCGCGCCCGAACCCAGCTGGTCCAGCGCCGCTGCAGCCTCCGCCACGTCCGATTCGGTCCGGGCGCAGATGGCCACGCTGGCCCCGGCGCGCGCGAATGCTTCAGCCACCGCCAGGCCGATGCCCTGCGTGCCGCCGGTGATGAGGACCGACGAATCGCTGAAGTCGTAGCGGACGGGCGGCATCCGGGGCGTCCTCCGGGTCACGTAGGGCTCACCGCAATCCTAGCGGCGCCGCGGTTAGTGCTCCGTTGATGACTCAGCCACCATCGGCGCTCGCGTTGCCCAACCCCAGGCCGTGCGGAGCGCGCGACTCGACCACTGGCAGCACGGCCTCAATCAGGTCGTCCACGGTCATGGCTCCAAGGTCTTCCTCGGTGCGCAGGCGTACCGAGACCTTGCCGGCCTTGATGTCGCGGTCGCCGGCGATGAGCATGTAGGGCGTCTTCTGGAGTTGCGCGTCGCGGATCTTGCGGTTCATCCGCTCCGCCCGCGCATCCACCTGTACGCGCAGCCCGGCCTCGCGCAGTCGCTCGGC